>JAPOYW010000305.1 GCA_026706425.1 Gammaproteobacteria bacterium | reverse complement strand
CTCACGGACCGAGTGAAACGGGCTGTGAGCTTGCGGTCCGTCCGGTCCTGAAGCCACTTTGCCCGCTTGTTGGGCGCTTCCCGTAGCAACGCCTCGATGTCGAGCGTCGCCGGGGCTCCGCCTTTCTTCGTTGCCTTGACGGCGATGGATCGACCGGTTGCCGTCTCCAATCGGAAGCCCATCATCGTCTCGTAGACTGAACCGACGTGCTCGACATCGAGAGCGCGGTAGGAGATGCGTTCCCCGTCGAGCACGATCAGCTTCTCCAGCACGCGGTGGATGGTCCCATCGGAAACCAAGGGCGGTTCGATGCGTTCGCTCACCTGCCGGGCACCGCCAATCTGGGTGCCGCGTCCTTCGAGGAAACGGTACCGGTCGGGATCGAACAGGGCTCCGTGGCGGGGCGGGAGCGACATCCTTCCCGACCGGGCACCGTCGTGGACCATACGCGTAAGAACGAGGAGTTGCGCGTAGGCGCCGTAGCGCTGATCCATCGTATCGGGATGCAGCGCCGCGTCTTCCCGCAGCCGCTCGTAGAGGCTCGCGAGTGAATACGAGCGGACGAACGTCTCCTCCTGAGGCAGCATGTCCCGCTCTTCCGCGTAGAGCAGGAACACGAGGCGAAGTACGACGGTCAGTAAACCGCGGTAGACCTCGTCGGGCGCGTCCTTGAGCGGCTGTTCGAGCAACGTGCCCTTCGCCGCGTCGTGGGCTGCCTGGAAACCGCGCAGCAGTTCGTAGAGGGCATGCAGCACCTGCTCGGACAAGCGCTCGCTGACTTCGTTCTGGTACTTGCGACTGTCTTCGAGCAGCGCGGCGAGGCGGCTTTCGCGTGGCCCAAGCAGCAGCCGATGCTGTCCGAGTAGCTCCCGCATCGCGGTGGAAATGGGGCTGCCCGCTGTCTGGAGCATGTCCGCGACTCGAAAGTCGAGCCATCCCGAGTTCTCGCCCTTCGGTGCCGAGATCAGCCTCAGCACGACACCGTTGAAGAGCAAGCCTGCAGGAACACCGGTCTGTCGAAGCAATCGTTCCATGCTTCCGTGCGGCGACATCTCAGCTGCACTGTTGGCACCTGGACTGGTACCGACCGTATCGAAGTCTTCGCCTCGCGCACGGCAGCACACGAGGAGTTGCCAAGGCGATGTCTCGTCATTGGCCTCGTCACGAATCTCCATTCCCGGACGGCGCAACTGTCCACTGGTACTACGTTCGCTGCGAACCGCGAAGTCCGGTCGGAGGATCGGGCAGCATGATCTCCAATTCGCGCGGGATCGGTGTTTCGTCGGTGCCGGCGTAGCCCTTGGCCGAGAAACTCCAACCCAGCACCATGCGGGCGAAGCTGGGGAAGTCAGGTAGCCAAGGCTCCGCGCCGTCGCCGTCACACGGCCCATCCAGACCCCGAGCACACTCGCGAAGCAGGCGTTGGCCTTCGGTGTCGTGCCGGTTGAGTATCGCGCCCGCCCTTACCAACGCGGGCGGGGACACGACGAGTCCGGTAGGACGCACGAATCCAATCCACTCCAAATGCGCGGCGATGTACGGATCCGGTCTTGCCATGCACGGCCCGTTAGGCGATGACCTCGTGATTCTAACGCCCCACGCCTTCGACCGTCGCACATGGGTTGTCTTGGCCACAGCGGCGCGGACCACCATTTGGTCTGTCGCTTGCTACAGTCGATCAACAGTCGATAATGCGCCACGAACCGGCTATAAGGTGCCCACGATGTGGACGACCAATGACGGCGATCACGAAGATTGGCCATCCGGCGAGCAACCGGTCGCCATCCTCGTGACACCGTCTGTGACGTGCTTGCTCTGGGGCGACCGACCGTGAACTACAAGATTCCGCTGGTATTGACGCCCCAGGCGGAGGGCGGCTATGCGGTCACGTCGCCATTGCTGCCGGAGTTGGTGACCGAAGGCGACTCTGTTGCCGACGCGATAGACAACGCCAGGGATGCGTTCGCTGCCGTGGTCGAGCTATACGAAGACCTCGGGCGCTCACTGCCGCGCAGCACCTGGATACCCCCCTCCGCCGACCCCCTCTGGCTGGAGACCGTCCTCTCCGCACCATGACCTATCGCGAGGTCACCCGCAGGCTGGTGGCTCTCGGCTGTGAGGAGCGCGCCCGCCGAGGCCGTGGGTCACACCGGAAGTGGTTCAATCCAAAGTCCCAACGCGGCACGGTCGTGCCCGATTGGGGCAGCCGCGACCTGAAGACGGGAACGATCCGCAACGCCGTCCGTCAGTTGGGTCTCGGCTGGCATGACTTCGCAAACGCATGACCACTGGGCCGTCCGCTTGACGAGCCAGTACCAGCGCGCCACGGCGTGCCTGCTTGGCAGTGAGGGTCGGAACAACGAAGGCGAGCCACCGTCGGTGCATTGGTTGGCAACAGGAATCCAGGGCGCGTATTGCCGCCAGCGTTGACCGCCTCCGGCAGCTCCTCGCCCTTCATGCGGCCAAGAAATCACGCAGCCTCGAGGGGACTTCCGACCAGAAAACCTCAGGCGAAACCCGGTCAATTTCCGGCGCGCTGCCCGGCCACAGCACCACGTATTCCGCGTCGCCGTCGTCGAATACCTGGATCGACACTCTTCTGGTGCGATCCTTGCTCACCCAGATCGCGTTGACATCACCACCACCGGCTAACGCCAGACCCGCACGCTTCACTTCGTACGGCGCGGCGCATAGAAACTCGATGAATGATCTATCTGATTCCTCGCGTAGTGCATACCCGTCTTCCGAAGCCGCTTCACGAAGCTCGCGGAGCCGGTCTGCGTACTCGCTCCCATAGACGTTGCTTCGCGCTTCGATCCCCGAGAACTCCTGTTCGACCATCTGGCCGGCACGACACCCCATCCGTCGGCAGCGCCCAACCTCGATCAATCCGTCAGCCACCCTTGACCGACCCTCGTAGCCTCGACTCGCCATATCATCCACGTCACCTGTCAATCGCCCGGAAACGACTGCCCGATACCCCCTTTGACAAGCCTTTCCGCGCGGAATTCCAGGGCCTAAGGCACGCAAGCGGCTTGCCAAGGCGACAGCTGTCCGGGCTTGCGCGATCCCACGACCCATTTCCTCCGACTCGGATGTCCCGTGTCCCTCAGCCGGTATGGCCCATCGGAGACAACGGCTTCCGCCGCCGGCTTGGCACCCGCGGTAGGTTTCTCTGGCCGCTGACCTATCACTCCGAGCTCGGATTCTGGAAAGAGCTTGACTGACGATGCGTCCAGCCTCTGACCAGACGACAGTGTGATGAGTACTCTGGCGTTTCGTTCACGGGTCATGGGACTCAACCTTGGGGCAATGCCGACGCTTGCGACCTTGGCGGCCTACTGCACGTCGAACCAATTGATCGGCATCACGCCGTGATCCACCAGGTACTGGTTCGCCTTGGAGAAGTGCCGGCAGCCGAAGAAGCCCCGATGGGCGGACAGCGGCGACGGGTGGGGCGATGTCAGCACGAGATGGCGGGACGTGTCCACCGCCGCCCCCTTCTTCTGGGCGTAGCTGCCCCAGAGCATGAATACGACGTATTGACGTTCCCGATTGACGATCTCGACCACGCGGTCCGTGAAGGTCTCCCAGCCGCGACCCTGGTGGGAGCCAGCCCGACCGGCCACCACCGTCAACACCGCGTTCAGAAGCAGCACCCCTTGGCGAGCCCACGGTGCCAGGCATCCCCTTCCCGGCGGTACGGTGCCGTCGTGGCGTCCGCAGGGCACGTCCTCGTCGGCCATGTCGTTGTTGATTTCCTCGAAGATATTCACCAGCGACGGCGGCAGCGCCACGCCTGACTGGACCGAGAAGCACAGGCCGTGGGCCTGGCGCGGGCCGTGGTAGGGATCCTGGCCGATGATGACCACCTTGACCGATTCGAGGGGCGTCGCGTCAAGGGCCGCGAAGATATTCTCGCCCCGCGGATAGACGGTCTTCCTGGCCTGCTTCTCCTCCACCAGGAAGGAACGCAGCCGCGTCATGTAGGCGGACTCGAACTCCCCGGCCAGTGCTGCCTTCCACGAGGGTTCCAGCCTCACCCGGTCGGCGGCTGCGGCCATTACGATTCGTCGCCCCCGGTGCCGCGCAACTGCGGGAACAAGACCACGTCGCGGATCGTCGACGAATCGGTGAGCAGCATCGTCAAGCGGTCGACACCGATTCCTTCGCCTGCGGTCGGCGGCATGCCGTGTTCGAGTGCGCCGAGGAAGTCGTTGTCGTAGTGCATGGCCTCCAAGTCGCCACGGTCCTTGAGTTCCGACTGCCTGGCGAAACGTTCCGCCTGCTCCACCGGATCGTTCAATTCGCTGAAGCCGTTGGCGATCTCCCGCCCGGCGACGAACAGTTCGAAGCGGTCCGTGAGACGCGGGTATTCGGCATTCTTCCTGGCGAGCGGCGAGACCTCGACGGGATAGTGGGTGATGAACGTCGGCGCAATGAGATTCGCCTCCACGCGCGCCTCGAAGATCTCCAGCAGGAGGCGACCCCAACCCCACCCCGGCTCGACGGGAATGTTCATGCCTCGGGCCACCTCGCCGAGCCTGGCTTCCGACATGAGGTCATCTTCCGCGATGCCTGTCTCGGTGGCCACGGCATTCGTCATGCGTCGCCTTGGGATCGCAGGTCCGAAGTCGATCTCCCGACCTTCGAAGGTGAGGGTGGTGCCGCCGACGATGTCTCGGAGCAACTCGCGAAGCAGTTCCTCGGTGAGGTCCATGAGGTCGACATAGTCCGCGAAGGCTTGGTAGAACTCGACGGTCGTGAACTCCGGGTTGTGACGGGACGAGAGGCCCTCGTTCCGGAAGCAGCGGTTGATCTCGTAGACGCGCTCGAAGCCGCCGACCACCAGCCGTTTCAGGTACAACTCCGGCGCGACGCGCAGGTAGAGATCCGTGTCGAGGGCATTGTGATGCGTTACGAAGGGCCGCGCCGCCGCGCCGCCGGGAATCGGGTGCATCATCGGCGTCTCGACTTCGAGGTATCCGCGTTCGTCGAAGAAGCGGCGCATGGCCGTCACGAGACGGGCGCGGGTGCGGAACACCTGACGCGACTCCTCGTTGACGATGAGATCGAGATGACGCTGCCGGTAGCGGAGTTCCCGGTCCGCGAGTCCGTGGTGTTTCTCCGGCAAGGGCTTGAGCGACTTGACGAGCAAGCCGACCTTGCGCGCATGGACTGTGAGTTCGCCGGTATTGGTCTTCATCAACGTGCCCCGGACGCCCGCGATATCGCCAAGATCCCAGAGGTTCCGGAAGTCGGCATAGGCGTCCTCGCCGACGTCGTCCCGGCGGACGTAGCACTGGATCCGACCGCTTGAGTCTTCCAGGGTGATGAAACTCGCCTTGCCCATGACGCGGCGCAGCATCACGCGCCCGGCCACGGTGGCCTCGACGCCTGCCTCGGCAAGGGCTTCCTTGCTCATGTCGCCGTACGCGCTCGCTAGGTCAACCGCTAGGTCCTCCCGGCGGAAGGTATTCGGGTAGGCCTCGCCCCGGCGTCGGAGTTCGCCGAGTTTGCGTCGTCGCTGCTCCGCCTCGTTGCGGGAGTCGTCGCTCATACGCCGGCCTTCAGGCTTGCTTCCATGAACCCGTCCAGATCCCCGTCCAGCACGTTGCCGGGGTCGAAGCGCTCCACGTCGGTGCGCAGATCCTTGACCCGTGACTGGTCGAGGACGTAGGAGCGGATCTGGTTGCCCCAGCCGATGTCCACCTTGGCATCCTCGATGGCCTGCTGTTCTTCGCGGCGCTTGGCGAGTTCGAGTTCGAAGAGCTTGGCGCGCAACTGCTTGTAGGCTCGATCCCGGTTCTGGTGCTGGGAGCGCTCGCTCTGGCACTGCACCACGACCCCGGTGGGCAGATGCGTGAGCCGCACGGCCGAGTCCGTCCGGTTGACGTGCTGGCCGCCCGCCCCGCTCGCCCGGTAGGTATCGGTGCGAACGTCGCCCGGGTCGATGTCGATCACGATGTCATCGTCGATTTCGGCGGAGACGAATACGGATGCGAAGGACGTGTGGCGGCGGTTGCCGGCATCGAACGGCGACTTGCGCACGAGCCGGTGGACCCCCGTCTCGGTGCGAAGCCAGCCGTAGGCGTAGTCGCCGCCGAACTGCACGGTGGCGCTCTTGACGCCCGCCACTTCGCCCGCCGACACCTCGACCAGGTCCGTGCGGAAACCCCGTTTCTCGCCCCAGCGCAGGTACATGCGCAGCAGCATCTCCGCCCAGTCCTGGGCTTCGGTACCCCCGGATCCCGCCTGGATGTCGAGGAATGCGTTGGAGTCGTCCTGTTCGCCCTGGAACATGCGACGGAACTCAAGCTCCGCGAGGCGGGCGTCCACGTCCATCAGTTCGTCTTGAATGTCGTCCATGGCCTCCGCGTCGTTCTCGGCCACGGCCAAGTCGGTGAGGTCGGCCAATTCGGCGAGCGCCGTGCTCATGCGTTCGAGCCCGTTGACCACGGTCTCCAGTAATGACTGCTCCCGCCCCAAGGCCTGCGCACGGTCCGGCTCGTTCCAGAGTTCCGGATCCGCGAGTTCGCGCTCTACCTCCTCTAGGCGTTCCTTTTTCGCTGCGTAGTCAAAGATACCCCCGTAGCGCGTCGGCACGCCCGGCAAGTGACTTCAATGTCTCGCGGATGGAGGTGACTTCGGCCATGGTGCTAGGGGGTTGTTCGGAATCGCGGGATTCTAACAGTCAGCAACTCTCGAGTTGGGCGATCTCGAGCTGCAACGTGTCGGCATCCCCGTAGTCGTTGACGCCCAGCCGGTAGACCGCCCTCACCCGGTTGCCGGGCGTCGGCTCGGTGTTGAAGGCGATGGCGTCCACGACCCGCGTGCCGTGCCTGAGAGCGAGCTTGAGATGGTTTTCGCCCACCACGCGTTGCATCACGACATCGAATTCACCGTGAAACGAAGGTTCTTCGAAGCCCTGACCCCAGGGCCCGTGGGCAGCGACCAGCCGGGCGTTGTCGATCTTCATGTCCGTGGCGGCCAGTTCGCCGTCGGTGACGATGATCCCGGCAAGATCGCGTTCGCTGACGCGGTTCGCGACGACCTCGTTGAACGCGTGCCGGAAGCGTTGCAGATGAGCGTGGCGCAGGGTCAGGCCCGCAGCCATGGCGTGCCCGCCGAACGGACCCACCAGGCCCGGGCGCCGCGTCGCGCACTCGGCGATGGCATCGCGGATGTGCAGGCCGGGGATCGAGCGCGCCGAACCCTTGAGTTCGCCCGGCGACGACGCGCCGGCATCGGCGAACACGATCGCGGGGCGATGGTAGCGCTCGCGCATCCGACCCGCGACGATCCCGATCACGCCTTGATGCCAGTTCTGCTGGTAGACGCAGATCGCCACGTCTTCGCCGATCTCGCCATCCAGCATGCCCATCGCTTCGTCGACCATGCCGGCTTCGATGTCCCGGCGCGCCCGGTTGATCTCGTCCAGCCGCTCGGCAAGGGAACGGGCCGAGCGGTCGTCGTCCGCCAGAAGGCACTGAATGCCGATGGACATGTCTTCGAGCCGGCCCGCGGCATTGAGTCGTGGACCGATGGCGAAGCCAAGATCCTTCGCACTCAAGGTGCTAGCTGCACGTCCGGCCACCTCCACCAGGGCTCGGATTCCGGGCCGCGTCCTGCCCCCGCGAATGCGCCTTAGGCCCTGATGGACCAAGACACGGTTGTTGCGGTCGAGGGGCACGACATCGGCGACGGTGCCCAGCGCCACCAGGTCCAGCCAGTCGGCGAGATTGGGCTCGGCGATTCCGCGCCCGTCGAAGTAGCCGACTGCCCGCAATCGCCGCCGTACCGCACCCATCACGTAGAAAGCGACGCCGACCCCGGCGAGGCTTGGGCTGGGAAACGCGGAGTCCGCCATGTTCGGATTGACGATCGCAAGGGCCGCAGGCAGTTCGTCACCGGGAAGGTGGTGGTCCGTGACGACAACGTCCACGCCGTTGTTCCGCGCAAGGGCCACACCGTCGACACTCGAAACGCCGTTGTCGACCGTGACGATGACCTGGGGCGATCTTTTGAGCGCCTCTTCGACAAGCTCCGGGGAAAGCCCGTAGCCGTATTCGAAGCGGTTCGGCACCAGGAAGTCGACGTCGGCTGCGCCCATCGCGCGCAGCGCGGACACGCACAGGGCCGAAGCCGTCGCGCCATCGGCATCGAAGTCGCCGGCAATCAGGATGCGTTCGTTGCCCGCAACCGCCCCCGCGAGGCGGTCCGCGGCAACATCGATTCCCGGCAGCGCGTCGGGGGAGTGGAGTCGGTTGAGCGACAGATCCAGTTCCGCGACGGTGGTCGCGCCGCGGGCGGCCAGGGCATCGCGCAGGAAAGCCGGCAGTTTCGAGTCGAGCTGGGACGACCGCTTGGGCCGGGATTCGACGATCAACGAATTCGCGGTTCGGGGACGAGACCTAACCATGTCGCAAACACCAGCTCGATTCAAGGTAACCAGTGACGCCAGCCCGGCGTGCTGCAGGCATCGTTTGACGGGCTTCAAGGGGATGGTTAGGGTTGAACCATGAGAATCTGCAAAACCCTTCTCGTCTCGACCGCGTTTCTGTTCGCGATGGCGGCGGTTGCGGTTCCCGAGGTCGGCGATGTGCCCCCGTCGTATCTCGGCAAGGACCGCCAAGGCAAGAAAGTCGATCTCAAGGACCTTCGCGGCAAGGTCGTCATCGTGACCTTCTGGGCAACCTGGTGCCCGCCCTGCCGCAAGGAACTACCCGTGCTCGAAACGCTCCAACAGCACGCCGGGCGCGACCGTGTCCGTGTCGTTGCGATCAACATCGAGCAACCCAAGGCCTACCGGCCCATGAAGCGTCGGCTCAAGGACTACACGATGACGCTCGTCAACGACTACAACGGACGAACCAAGAAACGATTCGGGGTCTCGGGCATACCGCATCTGGTCATGATCAGGAAGGACGGGACGGTCGCCGCCATCAAGCGGGGCTACACGGAGGAGATGGTTCCGGCCATGATCGACGAAGTGAACGCCCTGATGCGTACCGAATACGCGGCGGTTGCCGAAGCGCCGTAGTCCCTCGCACCGGGGCATGTCGCGTAGACGCCTTGCGGCAATACCACGGAGGGAAGCCATGAAGATCACCGGAATCGACACCTTCGTGGTGGATGCCGGGTGGCGACAGCGGCCTCCACCTCGGTCCCGCGTCGAGGTATCCGCATGAAAATCGTTGGAATCGACACCTTCGTCGTCGACGCGGGTTGGAGGCCGTGGCAGTTCGTGGCCGTTCGGACCGACGAAGGGATCACGGGCTACGGCGAATGCTCGGACGGCCGCATGCCGTACAGCGTCGTGGGATCCGCCAAGGAATTCGAGACGATTCTCCTCGGGCACGATCCACGTCCCGTGGAAGCCCGCTACTGGGACATGTACCGCATGGCGAGGCAGAGTCCGGGCGGCATCGCCGCGAAGGCCATCGCCGGGATCGAACTGGCGCTGTGGGACATCAAGGCCAAAGCGCTCGGCGTGCCGGTCTACGAATTGTTCGGTGGACCGTTGAGGAGGCGACAACGGGTCTACTGGTCGCACTGCGGTTCGTCCCGGGCCGGGAACCACGAGATCATCGGCGTGCCGCCGCTCAAGACCTGGGACGACATCACGAACCTCGGGCACGAAGTCGTCGCCCGGGGCTTCACCGCACTGAAGACCAACATCGTCTATCCCGGCGAGGTCGCCCGCACCTACCGGGGCGGGTTCGGCGGCGGCGAGGGCACCACCGACGGCACGGTGGACAATGCCACCATCGACCATATCCGCACACTGATCGGCACCTTCCGCGACGCGGTGGGCCCGCACGTCGACATCGCCCTGGACCTCAACTTCAACTTCCGGGTCGAAGCCGCCAAGCGCATCTGCCGGGCCTTGGAGGACATGCGCATGATGTGGGTGGAAGTGGACATGTACGAACCGAACGGGCTGCGCGAAGTTCGCGAGTCGACCAGCGTCACCATCTGCTCGGGCGAGAACCTGTTCACGTCAAGGGACTACCGGCGCTACTTCGAGGCCCGGTCCATGGACGTATGCATGGTGGACGTGCCCTGGAACGGCTTCGCCAATTCAAGGCGCGTGGCGGACATGGCGGAGACCTTCGAGATCAACTGCGCGCCCCACAACTACTACAGCCACCTATCCACCCTGCACTCGCTTCATCTGTGCGCGGTCATCCCGAACGTCCGCATCTGCGAGATCGACATCGACGATGTGCCGTGGAAGGACGACCTGGTGACCGAGCCGCTCGAATTCGACCAGGGACGGGTTGCCATCCCCGACCGGCCCGGCTGGGGCGCTGATCTCAACGAGGAAGTCGCCCGGGAGCACCTCTGGGCCCGGGGCCGGCCGCCGGGGTACTGGTCCGGATTCCCCAGGCAATAGCTCGCCCTACAATGGCCGCCACGCGCCGCAAGACCAAGATCATCTGCACGGTGGGGCCTGCGACGGCTTCCTACGAGGGGATCGAGCGCCTCTACGAGGCCGGCATGTCGGTGGTACGCCTCAACATGTCCCACGCGAGCCAGGACGAGGCGGCGGAGATCATCCATTGGATAAAGACCCTGAACCGCAAGGTCCGCTATCCCATGCCGATCATGCTGGATACCCAGGGCCCGGAAATCCGCACCGGACCGCTCGACGAGCCCCTTGCGCTGCATGCCGGGCAGAAGGTCTACCTCGACGTCACGCCGCAACCGGCCGCCGACGTCCCGTCCATCGCGGTGAACTACCCCGGGCTCGCCGACGCGGTAGCGGTCGGCGATCGCGTCCGGCTCGACAACGGGCTGATCAACGTGAGCGTCACCGCCCGCACCAACGGCCGGCTCGAATGCCAGGTCGCCGACGGCGGCATGCTCGGCAGCCGCAAGCACGTCAACCTGCCCGGCGTCGCCGTCGATCTGGCGTCGATCACCGACAAGGATCGAGACGACATCGAGTTCGGCATCGCCGAGGAGATCGACTTCATCGCATTGTCCTTCGTACGGTCCGCCCGCGACATCGCCGAACTGCGGGAACTGCTCGGTCCGCGGGCCGGCCGGGTCATCCAGGTCATCGCCAAGATCGAAAACACCGAAGGCGTGCGCAACGCCGAGGAGATCGCACGGGCCGCCGACGCCGTGATGGTGGCGCGGGGCGACCTGGGCATCGAGACCGACATCGCAACATTGCCCATCGTGCAACGTCGCCTGGCGGAGATTTGCGCCCGGCTGGGCAAGCGCTGCATCGTCGCCACGCACCTCATGGAGTCGATGATCGAGAATCCGATTCCGAC
>JAPOYW010000244.1 GCA_026706425.1 Gammaproteobacteria bacterium | reverse complement strand
GCCAGCGAAATCGGCGGCTCAGAGCGTCCAAGCCGTACTGCCTCATCTAGGCACCCCGATACGAAGCCGAGCGAAGCGCTGCTCGGGCGCATCGCCGGCATCGCCGAGGTGATGAGCGTGCGGCTGTTCGATCCGCTGGAGGACTAGGAAGCTCCGCCTCGGACCGGGGTCTTGAACGGGTTTGGTCGGCGCGTCTGGCGCTCCCGGAACCGGCCCGGACGAACCAGTTCGAGTAGATCGGTCGGCACCGGGCCCACCTCGCCGGCGATGGCGCAGGCGACGATCTCGGCACCGAGAACGGCCGTGGTCGTGCCGTGCGAACCGTGACCGAGGTTCAACCAGACTCCCGCGTCGAAACCGATCACCGGCAGGCGGTCCGAAGTAACGGCGCGGATGCCGCGGAATCGCTCGAGAAAGTTGCCCGGGGCGCTGCCGAACAGGCGTTGGAAGCGCTGGGCGTTTGCCGACGTCGCATCCTGGGTCGCCCAAGGTCGGTACTCGTATGTCGCGCCGGCCCATACGCTCCCCGCGGCGGGCACGAAGGTGCCGCCGCCGACGATCGGCAACTGGGGCGGATGGCCGCACCGGAAGCGGTCCATCTGGCCGGCGAGCCCCGTCACCTCCAGGGTGTCGAAACCGTCGGTGTTCCAACCGGTGGCCCGAACCACCGGCGATGGGTGATCCGGGCGGGACGCGGCGAACTCGATTCCGCGGTGATGGCATAGCGCCTCCGACAAGCGACGAACGTCGACGGTTAGGCCGGTGGGGAAGAACAGCGCGGATTCGCGAATCACCAGCCCGGCGCGGTCCGACGCGGCACCGGGTTCGAGGTGTTCGGCGACGGCGGCTGGCGTCACCTGCGCGATTCGTTCCAGCTTGCGGGTATCGTTGTCGCGCCCGGGCAACTGCAGGACGCCGCTCGCCCTGACGCCGGGCAGTCCGCGGCAGCGGTGCGCCGCGAATCCGAATGCGTGCATGCGGAAACTTGCGAACGGCGACGGCACATGCGACAGGCGCGGGTGCGATACGGCCGCTGGAATGCCGGACGCCCCTGCGGCGATGCCTTCGCCTGCGTCGGCGATTGCTACCCGGATGCCCTTGTCGGCCAGTGCGCGCGCCGTTGCGGTTCCCGCGAGGCCGGCGCCGACGACGGCCACGGCGGGTGGCGGGACGAAATCGCGACCCCTGCCGGCGAAGACCCCGGCGGTACTGTGCCGCTTGTGCGGCCGCTGGTCGACGCGGCGGACTTCGAAGCCCGACCTTGCTAGGTCGCGGCGTACTTCGCCGGCGGCGGTGAACGTCGTAACACTCGCCCGGTGTGCCGACAGGCGGGCGATGACATCGAACAGTTCGCGCCGCCACATCGCCGGGTTCCTGCGAGGGGCGAAACCGTCCAGGAACCAGGCGTCGATGCCGCGGCGTTGTTGTCGCGCCAAGTCTGCCAACGCGTCGCGAACATCGCCGAAGTAGACCGAAAGTTGAATGCGGCCGTCCTCGAACAGCCGACGGTGCCAACCGGGGACGAGCGGCGGGTAGTGTTCGACGAAATCCCGTGCCAGGGGGAACGCCGTCGTCCAGGTCGCGAGCGACCGGGCCAGGTCGTCGACCGACAGCGGATGGCGTTCGACCGAAATGAAATGCAGCCGGCTTCGGGCGCGGTGCGCGGCAACGATGAAATTGAGACCGGTCCCGAAGCCTAGTTCGCCAACGGTGAACGTCCCGGCCGGATCGGCAGTGCGCGCTTCGAATTGCGCCGGGGCAAGGAATACGCGCCCCACTTCGGCAGGACCGGCGGTGTCGTAGTAGACATCGCCGAAGGCGCGCGAGACGGGCCGCTTGCCTTCGAAGTCCACTTGGGCGGGGGTTATGGGTTGCGGGCTTGTTTCGGGCATCGATGCGGTTGCGTATCGGCACAAGCGACGTGGCGAGAAATGCGGACTAATATTGTCGCCGACATGAATGCCCCCGCAACCAAAGGCATCGTCCTCGCTGGCGGTCGCAATCTCAGGCTCCATCCCGTCACGCTCGCTGTCTGCAAGCAGCTTCTGCCGGTCTACGACAAACCGATGGTCTACTACCCGCTGACCACCCTCATGCTTGGCGGCATTCGGGACATACTGATCGTGTCCACGCCGAAGGACACGCCGCGGCTTAAGGATCTGCTAGGCGACGGTTCGCAGTGGGGAATGCGACTGTCCTACACCGTTCAGGACGAACCGCACGGGTCCGCGCATGCCTTCATCGTCGGCCGCGACTTCATTGGCAGCGATCCCGTTGCCCTGATTCTCGGCGACAACATCTTCTTCGGCAGCGAATTGTCCCGCCTGTCCCAACGGGCCATCCGCGACAACTGCGGCGCTACCGTGTTCACGTATCCCGTCAAGGATCCCCGGCAGTTCGGCGTTCTCGAGGTCGACGCGGCAGGGCGGCCGGTCGGTCTCGAAGAGAAACCCGCCGAAGCGAAATCGAACCTGGCCGTCACCGGCCTCTACGTCTACGACAACGACGTGGTCTCCGTCGCCGAGTCGTTGCGCCCGTCACCGCGAGGCGAACTCGAGATCACCGACTTGAACCGGGTCTACCTCGATCGCGGTCGCCTCGATGTGGTGCAATTCGGTCGTGGCATGGCGTGGCTGGATACCGGGACCCCTGAGTCGCTCCTGGAGGCCAGCCTGTTCGTACAGACCATCGAACGGCGGCAGGGATTCAAGATCGCCTGTCCCGAGGAGGTGGCTTGGCGGATGGGCTGGATCTCGGATGATGATCTGGTCGCACTTGCCGTCTCGCTGGCAGCGCGGGACTACGGCAACTACCTTCGGGAACTCGTGGCGGCCGAACGGTAGCGTCCATGCGCGTTGAAGAGACGATTCTGCCTGGGGTGGTCGTCGTCCGTCCGGACGTGTTCGACGACGACCGCGGGTTCCTGCTCGAGACGTACAGCAAGGAGCGCTACGACGAGTTTCGCGCACTCGGTCACGACTTCGTGCAGGACAATCATTCTCGGTCGCGGCGCGGCGTGCTGCGCGGCCTGCATTTCCAGGTGCGCCAGCCCCAGGGCAAGCTCGTCCGGGTGTCCCGGGGCCGCGTATTCGACGTGGCCGTGGACATCGACCCGGCATCGTCGACGTTCCGCCAGCACGTTGGCGTCATCCTTGACGACGCGGAGCATGTCCAGTTGTTCATTCCGCCGGGCTATGCACACGGATTCTGCGTGCTCTCCGAAGTCGCGGACTTCGAATACAAGTGCACGTCCCACTACCGCGGCGACGATGCCCGCGGCGTCCTCTGGAACGACCCGTCCATCGCCATCCCCTGGCCCGTGGCCGACCCGGTCGTTTCCGCCGCCGATGCTGGCAACCCGACACTGGACGAGTACCTTCGATGAAGGTTCTGGTTACCGGGGCCGACGGCCAAGTCGGTACCGAAATGGTTCGCTTGGCGGATGACGAGTTTCGGGTTCTGGGTCTCGCTCGACGCGATCTGGATGTCACCGACCGGGACATGGTTGCACGTCGTTTGGACGCATACGAACCCGACTTGCTGGTCAACTGCGCCGCGTACACGGCGGTTGATCGGGCGGAGGACGAACCCGACCTCGCATATCGCGTCAATGCCGATGCCGTGGGATGGCTCGGCCAGGCGTGTGGTGCCCGAGGCATTGGCATGATCCACTTTTCCACGGACTACGTGTTCGACGGCAGCAAGCATGGTGCCTACGTCGAGGACGACACACCGAACCCGTTGAACGTCTACGGCGCGTCCAAGCTCGAGGGAGAGAACCGGCTGCGCGCGGCCACCGACCGGCACCTGATCCTGCGCATCGGTTGGGTCTTCGGACGCGTTGGACGCGGTTTCGTGGACACGATCCTCCGCTTTGCGCGCGAGCGCGAGGAACTGACCGTGGTGGACGATCAGGTGGGCGCGCCGACACCGGCGGACGCGATCGCGGGGGCGGTGCGTTCGATTGCCGAGCACGCAGCGGGACTCGAGGATGCTTGGGGCACCTACCACTTCTCCACGGTGCCGGTCGTGTCTTGGTGCGGGTTTGCACGCGAGATCGTTGCGATGGGGATGAACTGCGGAGTCTTGCCAGCAATGCCGCGTGTGCGTGGAATCGCTACGGACGAATGGCCATCGAAAGCAACGCGGCCGCTGAATTCATGTCTATGCGCCGTCAAGCTGACCGCATGCTTGGGGGTTGCGCAGTCAAGCTGGCGAGGAAGCCTGCAGCAATACCTACGCGAACTAGGTCGAGCCCGAGGCGGTGCCGATCTATGCCGTTAGCGTACCGCCGATGGCCACGCACCCTCGGTGAACGCCAAGGAGCTCCGTCCAGTACGGAAGGTCGCGTAGTCGAACCAAGCAGACAATCTCGCGGTAAAGTGGCGGATTGAAGCGCATCGACGGTTTGGGCGAACCGTACCGATTTGGCGGGAAACGTCATCTCGGCGATGTCGCCCTGGATGCAGTCGTAGCCACGCCGGCGCAGGTACGCGATGTTGGCGGGGTCGATGTCGACGCCAAGCCCCCGTTTGCCGCCGAGTTGGCCCATCGCAAAGTCGATCGACCCGCCCTTGGAGGAGCCGATGTCGAGATAGTCGTACTCGGCGAGGAACGATTCCGTTGGTTCGGTCACGGTCATATCGTGTCCGTTTCGGAATGCGCCAAGAACGCTCCCATGGCATGCCGTGTTCTATGGCTGCAGACGTTGCGGGCCAAGAGTCAACGGTCCACGACCTCGTGATAGTCTTGCCGAATCGGGCCGTCTCAGCAGTGTGCTGACGTCGATGCGACGTCGCTAGAGATTGGATCACCTCGCCATAGACAGGTCAACCCGGGGCATAGGGAAGTCGAGACGCATGCAGATATTCGTACTGGGGATGCACCGGTCCGGTACGTCGGCGATCGCTCGTATCTTGAACTTGATGGGGGTCTACTTCGGCGGGGAGCATGTTGGTACCGGGCGTAGCGACCAAAACGTAAAGGGTTTCTGGGAGCGTCGCGATGTACGCGATCTGAACGACGATATGTTGTTCGGTTCCCGGTGCGACTGGGATTGCGTCGCAGATTTCGACCTTGACGCAATACCGGCCGAGACCAAGTCGGCGTATGTCGGCGCAGCCGCCGACATCGTGCTGAACATGGATGCCCACCGACCTTGGTTCGTCAAGGAACCGAGGCTCTGTCTGGTATTCCCGATTTGGCGGCAATCACTGGAAAACCCGTTTTGCATTCACATGCTGCGCAATCCCCTTGAGGTCGCCCACTCGCTAAGGACGCGGAACGGGATTCCGATAAGGACGGGTTTGGCACTTTGGGAAGTCTACAATCTGCATGCTCTCGATTCCTCGGCGGGACTCCGACGTGTTTTCGTTTCCTACGAGGATCTGATGAGCAACTCGTCGGCTGTCGTCGAGCGGCTTCACTCCGTGCTCGTCGAACAGGGTGGATATGGCTTGCGTGTTCCCTCGGCCAATGAACTGAATCGGTTCCTGGACGACGCCCTCTATCGGCACCGTAAGACCCAACGATCACTTCGATCGGTCGCGACGACGCATCAATTGCAGCTCTACGAAGCTCTTCTAGGCGATACCGACGCCTTGCGGACACCGCTGCCCGGTCCCTCTCGGTCCGCCGTCGAAATACTGAGACGATACGAGAGGACGATAGATGTCGAAGACCGCATCGCTCGTGCGCGTCAGGCACGTCAACGGCGCGTGCCCGAAGGCAAAACAGCGCTGCTCAGGTTGAGGGACTTGGAGCTAGAGCATGCTCGTTCGCTGTTGAAGGAAGTGTCGGGGAGACTTGCCGAGGCTGAACGCGAAACGAGGCAACTGCGCCAGGCCCAGATCGAGGCGAGATCCACGATTGCCCAAAGCGTGCAGAAGGCCGACGACTTGGCGTCCGAACTCGACAACGCACGCAAGACCGCGACAAGGCTGGAAGAGGAGGGATCAACGCTTCGCAACATCAACGCCGGCCTGGAAAGGGATCGGGCTGTGCTGCAGGAGGCCAAGGCGAATCTCGAAGAGAACGTCTCCACTCTTCGACTCGAGCGATCGGTTCTAGAGCAGGCGAAAACGCAGTTGGAGACTGCCCAAATCGATGCGAGAGAGACCAATGCGGGCCTGCGGGACGACCTGGCGGCGCGGACACGAGACTCGGAGGTCCTGGCGGATGTCAATGCGGCTCTGCGCGAGGACCTGGCGGTGCGGACCCGAGACTCGGAGGCCCTGGAACGCGCTAACGCCGCACTGCAGGAAGAAGGTGAACAACTGGCGCGGGAGAGGGACCTGCTTCAGCGATCAAGCGCCGAGTTGGAGGGGGCCCGAACATCCCTTGAGCAATCCAACGCATCCTTGAACCAGGAGACCGACGATCTCCGGTTGGAGCTCACCCTTTTGCAGAACACCAACGCAGAGATCGAGGAGCAGAACGCAATTGTCGAACAGGCCCGGGCTAGCGTTGAGGAGGATCACGCCGCGCTGGCTATGAAGCTGCTTCGAGCATCGGAGGAGGTCGCCGACCGGCATTCGTTGGTTCGCGATCTGGCTTTTCGCTGGGACCGCGAACTGAGTCACCGGAAGGAGACGGCGTCGGCGCTGTCGCTCGTGGCCTCGGCCCTGCATTCGGACATCGTCGGCTTGCTGGGGTCGCGGCGGTGGCGGCTGGGTCGTGCGATCGTCTCCGCGCTGTACGTGCTGTCGTTCCGCAGGATTCCCAGGGATGTGGGCGAACAGTTGACCTTGGTAAGCGCGCGCTTCCGAGCCAAGGAACAGCTCATTGGCGAATTCGCCACGTCGCGGGACGACATTCCGAGAAAGCTCGCCGAACTGGCGCCAACGACGGCGACATCGGTTGACGAAATACTCGATCGCCCGGCCCACGACCGTGCGGAGATGACGGTGCGGTTGGTCGAGAGAGCACTGGAATTGAAGCGCAGAGCGCAGCAGGTCGACGAGCTATCGGCACACGTTGATTCGCTGGTAGCGATGTTCGAAGGGATTGTCGGATCCTGGCGATGGCGGTTGGGGAACCTCGTGATCTCAACGCTTCGTCGCCTCGTGCGCGGCAAGGTGCCGACGACTGCGGCCGACTCGGCGGCCACGTTGGTCGAACAGTATCGATTGGGTTCGTATGCGGACGTCTCGACACGTCCCGTTGTTCCGATGCCTCGGGATTCGGAGAGCGAAACAGGCGACGAGCCTGCGCCGGGCACCTCGTCGAATACGCAGCCAACACGCAGTGCCGGACGGGCGAACCTTCCGGTTGTCGGCGTCGACATTGTGATCTGTGTCCACAATGCGTTGGAAGACGTGCGACCCTGCCTGGAATCGGTGCTAGCGCGTACGACGACCGATTTCACCTTGATCGTGGTCAACGACGGTTCCGGTCCGGAAACGACGGCATGGCTTCGCGAAACCGCCGACCGCCATTGCGTCATCGAACTGATCGAGACGAATGGACCGTTGGGCTATACACGGGCGGCGAACCGGGGGTTGAGAGCCGGCACGGCACCCTACGTGGTGTTGCTCAACAGCGATACGATCGTGCCTCGACTGTGGGTCGAATGCCTGCTCCAGTGCGTGCGGGCCGACGAGCGGCTCGGCATCGTGGGCCCACTATCGAATGCCGCGAGCTGGCAGTCGGTCCCTGAACGGTTCGCTGAAGGCGGGGGATGGGAGATCAACGATCTTCCCGTCGGCTACACCGTCGACGAGTACGGCGAGTTGGTTCACCGCATATCGGAACAGGCGTTTCCGCGTGTCGAATTCCTCAATGGTTTCTGCCTGTTGATGCGGCGGGAAGTCATCGAGGCGATCGGATACCTTGACGAGGACGCCTTCCCGCAGGGTTACGGCGAGGAGAACGACTACTGCATTCGGGCCCGCGAGGCAGGCTTCGAGCTCGCAATCGCCGACCACTGCTTCGTATATCACGCCAAGTCGAGGAGTTTCGGCACGCAGGCGCGCGACCGTTTGGCCGAGGAGGGAAGGAAGGCTCTCTGGCACAAACATGGCAAGAAGGTCATTGAGGAAGGAACACGGGAACTCAAGGCAAACCCTGCGCTTGCGAGAATTCGTTCAAGGCTGTCGTCGTTCTTCACGCTAGCTCCGCAGTTGGGAGTCGGAGGTTCCTCGCTGCGGGCGCCCGATGCAAAGCACCTCGACACACGGGTGCTGTTCGTACTCCCGGTTAGGGGAGGCAGCGGGGGGGCGAATTCCGTTGTACAGGAGGTCGCAGGGATGCGCTGCCTTGGCGTGGATGCACGAATCGCCGTCGATGCTCGTCATTCCGAGTCGATGAAACGCTTCTACGCGGATGTGCTCGAGCCGGACAGTCGCATCGTGTTTGCCACCGAGGCGGAACTACTGTCCACGGCGGAGCATTTCGACGTGATCGTCGCGACTCTCTGGTCGACGCCTGCGCTAATCGCACCCATCGCGGAACAATATCCAGAAAAAACCTACGTCTACTACGTGCAGGACTACGAGCCGTGGTTCTTTCCGAACGACGCGGTATCGCGCGCTGTCGCATTGGATTCCTATACTCGAGTGCCGAACATGGTGTTGATGGCCAAGACGGACTGGATTTGCCGGACGGTTCGCGAACGTCACGGCGTCGAGGTCTTTCGGGTAGCGCCGAGCCTAGACCACGATGTCTTCTATTCCAAACAGCGACCGAATGGAGGTCCGGTTGCATTGAGCGCGATGATTCGCCCGTCTACACCGCGAAGGGCGCCCCTGCGGACGCTCCGCGTGCTTGGAGACCTGGCGCGCGCCGTCGAGGGACTCCGTATTCTGCTGTTCGGCTGCGAAACCGACGCGCTCGAAGGTCTCGCCCAAACTGATCCCGAATTCAGTCTGGATTTCGAGTTTGAGAACCGTGGGATACTCACGCGCGGTGGTGCAGCCCGTCTGCTTCGGGAGTCCGACATCTTCGTCGACCTGTCGGACTACCAGGCATTCGGCAGGACCGGGCTCGAGGCGATGGCGTGCGGCTGCGCGACGGTGCTGCCGGCTCGAGGCGGAGCCGACGAGTACGTTGTGGACGGCGAGAACGCGTTCCTTGTGGACACCGCGTCGTTCGAGGACATGACCTCGACGATCGCTCGGTTGATACACGATCGGCCGCTACGTGAGAAAATCCAGGAACGGTCTTTGGAGACGGCCAACCGGTATAGCATCATGCGCGCCAGCCTGTCGGAGTTGGCTGTCTTTCGATGGGCTTCGACGGTACGCGGCAACACCGCGTTTAGCGGTGATGTCTATGGACGAGGGATCGAACCGTCTTCAGCCGTCGCGTCGTAGGGGAAAGTGCTTCGCGACAAAACCCGTTAGCGACGCCAGCGATTGTTCGATGGTGAGTTCAGTCGTGTCGACAACGAAGGCGGGATGCTCCGGTTCTTCGTAGACGTCGTCGATCGCGGTGAAATTCTTGATCTCCCCTGCTCGCGCGAGTTTGTACAGGCCCTTTGGATCCCGTCGTTCGCAAGTGGGTAGGTCTGCACGGATGTATATCTCGTGGAAGCGCTTGGCGTTCGTTGCCGCCGTGGCACGGTCGCTGCGGTAGGGCGAGATGAATGCCGCAATACAGATGAGTCCGGCATTGGCGAACAGCGCCGCGACCTGGCCGGCCCGTCGGATATTCTCCGTTCGATCGATATGTGTGAAGCGGAGGTCGGAACTCAAGCCGCCCCTCAGGTTGTCCCCGTCAAGTACATAGACCTGATAGCCGTCGTTGAAAAGGCACTCTTCCAGGGCGAAAGCGAGGGTTGACTTACCGGCCCCGGAGAGTCCGGTGAACCACAGAACACCCCCGGGATGCCGGTTGCGGGATTCCCGCTTCGCGAGTTCAACTCGACGGTGGACGTGTGCAACCTCGGGCCCGGGCATGTCTGGAAACGGCGTAGGCGACCGTGTCAGGAGGGCCTGAGCTCTCCATCGAGATCGTGGTCGTCGCAGAAGTAGAAGAAGCTGTCACGCAGTTCGACGATTCGGATCTCGGGAGGTACTTCCACTTCCATGACCAGGGAAAAGATCGGCGTGCCCGTATGGGGCGCGCGCTCGGTCACGGTATCCAGGTTGTAGATATTGATGTTCTGCGACGAGAAGAAACTGGCGACCCGATGCACGATACCGGGATGATCCATGGCCGTGACGCTCACGGTGTACGGAACTCGTCCCTCGACGTTCTCGCGTCCTGCGGTGCGGCGGAACAGGAAGGCGAGATCCAGCTTTTCGGCCAGCTTGCCGAGCTTGGTCTCCAGACGCTGCAAGGGCAACGTGCCTCCGGCAACCGACATCAGCACGGCGAACTCGCCGCCTAGAACGGTCATGCGACTGTCTTCGATGGACAGGTTCAGGTCGTTGACGATCTCGGCGATGGCGTTGACGATGCCGGGCCGGTCCTTGCCGATGGTCGATATAACGGCACGTGTCATGCGATGCGATTCCTCAAGAGGTCAGCAAGAACAGAGGTGTTGACGCGTTCCTGCTGCATGGTGTCCCGATCACGAACGGTCACGGTCTCGTCGTCGAGCGTCCGAAAGTCGACGGTGATGCAAAGCGGGGTGCCCACTTCGTCGTGACGACGGTATCCCTTGCCGATGTTGCCGGTATTCTCGAACAGAACCCGACCGAGGCCAAGCTTCATGAGATCGGCCTTGAGCGCCCGTGCCCGACCCACGATGCCGTCGTGGTTGCGTTTGAGCGGCAGGACCGCAGCCTTTACCGGTGCGAGGTGGGGTTGCAGCGAAAGCACCGTGCGCTGGCTGCCGTTGGCCAGGGTCTCGACGGTGTACGCCTCGTTCAGGACGGCCAGGATGCCCCGGTCGACGCCGGCGGAAGGCTCGATCACGAAAGGCACGGTCCAGCGCTTGTCTTCCTGACGCTGCACGGCAAGCCGGGTGTTGGATTCGTCGTTGGAAGGCACGGTGGCAGTGATGTCCAGGTCGCGTTGGTTCTTGGTATGGGCACCAAGGTCGAAGTCGGTGCGATTCGCGATGCCTTCAAGCTCCTCGACGCCGTGCGGGAAACGGTACATGACATCGACCGTGGCCTTGGAGTAGTGCGCCAGTTCCTCCTCGGGTACGCGCAGGAGTTCGAGGTTGTTGCCGTTGATGCCCTGGTCCTGCCACCAGGCGAGGCGTTCATGCACCCATTTGTCGTGCCAGTCGTCGTCGGATCCGGGTTCGACGAAGAACTCAAGCTCCATCTGTTCGAATTCCCGGACCCGGAAGATGAAATTGCGGGGCGTGATCTCGTTGCGGAACGCCTTGCCGATCTGGGCGATGCCGAAGG
>JAPOYW010000085.1 GCA_026706425.1 Gammaproteobacteria bacterium | reverse complement strand
TCCTTCACCCTGATCTTGCGCTTGTTGACCCATTCGATAGGGCTCGGCAGTCTCGAAGGATTGTGCCGTAGAATTCCTCGGCGAGGTGGAAGCCGATGTCGTCGCAGAACTTCAGCAGGGCCCGAAACGGATATAGGCTCCGTACAGGGTGTCCCTTCTCATAGGCCCCGCCGATGTCTATGACGAAACTGCCGTCAGAGGCGAGCTTCGCATGCACAAGGCTGGCGAACTCCGCGAGCCATTCCACGTAGTCGCCCTGATCTCGATTGCCGTACTCCTTCTTGCGTTGGAGAGCGAACGGTGGGCTGGTGACCACGAGGTTGACACTGTCGTCGTCCAACTCTGCCAGCAGGTCACGCGAGTCGCCTATGAAGGCACGGCCCAGCGCGGTGGTGTAGGCAGGAGTCATCGCGCTACTCATAGTCTGTGGACGGGGATTCTGCAACACGGTTCGCTCAACAGCGTGAAAAGAGACGCCTCGCCTCTTCGGGTAGTGCTAGCCGACAACATGCGACGGGAACGGACGAAGCGCGGTTTGACGCAGGAGGCGCTGGCCGGCGCGTGTGGCTTGCATCGAACCTACATCGGTTCTGTCGAACGCGGCGAGCGCAACATCTCTATAGATAACATCCACCGCATTGCCAACGCACTAGCGGTGTCCCCTGTAGATTTGCTGAAGAGATCGGCATGAGATTCGAGCCTCACGAAGATGCCACCGAGTTGGCTGATCTCTGGCCCGCCATTCGCCAGTATCAGCAACTTGCCACTCGACACGGGATTGACCACATCTTCCAGGACAATGGGGGAAAGATACTACAGGTCCTGTTGCTCCTTGGCCTCACAGGCATACCCGGTCGGGAAGGCAACGATCCCGTCGACGACGACGGGGCGGAGTATGAGATGAAGTCCGTGAACATCAACTTGACCCGGAGCTTCTCGACCCACCATCACATGAACCCTGAGATCATCAACAAGTACCGGGGTGTCGATTGGATCTTCGCCGTCTACCGGGACATCGAGCTTGTCAGCATCTACGTCCCGACGACCGGAGAAATGGAGCCGTACTACGCGAAGTGGGAGCAGAAATGGCATGACGACGGTGGCAAGGACATAAACAACCCGAAGATCCCCTTGTCCTACGTCGTCGAGACGGGTGGGCTCCTGTGGGGGCAGCCGCCGCCACGATTCACGATTCAAAGACGCCGACGGAGGAGTGCACCCCGAAAGTGACGTACAGGCGTCCGTAGGCCACCAGGCAAACCAACAGCTTCGGACGACGACCGGAAGGCTGGTGTTGCGTCCTGCAATGCCTAGCAGGAACGGGCCGCCTTACCAGAGCCGCTGCGGGCCCACGGGCTTGCGCCCTAACGCGAAGCCCAGTTCGAGACCACGCCGTTCGGCAGCGCCTTCGGAACCTGGGCCTGGAATCTCGCTCTTCTCGCCTCCCGGTCGGTGTCTTCGTCGAACAGGGCCAGCACCCGCACCTCGATGGTCTCGCGCA
The DNA here is from genome assembly GCA_026706425.1 of Gammaproteobacteria bacterium. Taxonomy (GTDB): domain Bacteria; phylum Pseudomonadota; class Gammaproteobacteria; order Pseudomonadales; family Azotimanducaceae; genus VXYL01. The sequence goes on along the minus strand of JAPOYW010000085.1, from coordinate 9,870 downwards.
ACGGGGCGTCGTCCGGGGTGGTCGGATCAGCGATGGCGCCGTGATAGGTGGTGCGGAGGTTCGGGACCTCCTGGCGGGTGTCGTATTGCTTGAAGACCAGCGTCTCCTTGGGCGTCATGCGCGGGAAGTAGTACCAACGCTGGGCGGGGTTGTACGCGAGCCGGTAGCTGACCAGCTTGCGGCGCGGGTCGATCCCTCCCCAGGCGTCCGCCGCGACCATGTCGTCGAACGCGACGGTCCGCATGTCGCAGACCGAAAGCGGCATGACCTCGATGTCGTGTTCGAGGTCGGTACTACGCCAAACGTTGAACATGGCGCAGTGCCGTCCGTCGACGAACTCGTCCCAACGGTTCTCGGCGTAGGGACTGATGTCGGCGTGGGTGCCGCCGTAGCTGCCCAGGCTGCCATTGGCGGTGGGCCGGTGACCGCGTGGATGCCCGGCCGGCAAGCCGCCGTAGCCGTTGCGGTACTGGTGCTGAATCACCCGGGTTCCGGTGCAGCCCGTCAAGCGGCGCACCAACTGTGAGCATTCGTCGTAGAACCGGGTTGTCACCGCATCCTGATCGCGCAGGTCGGCGATCGCGGTTTCGGCGTCCGCGAGCGTGAAACCGTTTCTGTCCAACGACGGCGGCGGGTCCAGCAACCGCGCGTTGTACACCCGGATCGGCTTGCGCTGGTACATGCTGTTGCGTTCGTGCGCGTCCGGCACCCACTCCGGCGGGGGCATCCGCACACGCCTATAGCGGTCGTTGGCGAAGCTACCCGTGGCATCGACGAACGGCAACGGCGTCTGGCTCATGGTCGGCTCCTTGTCGTCGAGGACTTCCAAAGGGTACTTTTCGCAACGATGATTCGACAACCCCGACGCGGTGTGCGGTGATCCCCCTCCGCGTTCTCCAGGTCGGCACCGACCCGTCCGTCGCGTACTGCGGCCTGCAGTTCGCCCTGTGGGGGGCCGACGTGGCCGTGTTCCGAGTCCGGGGGGAAGCCGAAAGCGATGAACTGACGGAACGCTATCTCTCCGCCAACAAGCGCCTGATCACCCGGGCCGCCGAAGCCGCAGGAGCAGATATCTTGCTCACCGCACAATCCACGGCTGCGCTGGACCGCCTCGGCATCGAGCACGAGGATGCCATCGTGTCCCGGATCGTTCCCTACGCCGAGAACGGCGTTCTCGACGGTACGCCGTCGGCACCTCTCTTGCTGGAGGCCGCATCGGGCTATCTCGGCATCAACGGCAGCCCCGATCAGGAACCGTTGCGGGCCCCGGCCAACCTGGCGGCCTACATCGTTGGTGCCAGCGCGTTCGGCGCGACGCTGGCGGCGGTACACAAACGGCTCGCGACGGGCGAGGTCGAACAGGTGGTCACCAGCGGTCTGGATGTGCTCGCTTCGATGACGCCATTCCTCCGTAGCCAGTTGGCCGGCCGCGCGGATAGACGCCACGGCGGGCCCGCCACCGGCGTTCGGCTGTTCCCGGTGGGCGACGGCAAGGTGTCGCTGAACCTCGCCGACGAGTCGACCTTCACGATGGCATTGGGTGTTCTGGGCATCGACCGTGCCGCAGTACCGACCGACCTCGACACGCCCGCTCAGCGCCATGACGATCCAGCGGCGTTGGGCGAGTTTCTTCGTTCGAACAGCGACGGCAGGAGCGCGGTGGCGTTCTTCAAGGCGATGATCGAGCTCGGTGCGCCACGGATCGGCCTGTTCCAAGAGCCGGGCGCGCTGCTCTGCAACGAACACATGCGCGCCACCGGGTACTTCCGGACACTCGACGATCCCGAACATGGGGAGACCGCCTACCCCGGCATGCCGGCCGCCATGAGCCGGATCGACCCGCCGCCGCTCGAACCAATGCGGAATTCCGGGGACGGCTGGCAGGCCGCCGACCTCATGGCGGGACGTCATCGAAGCCGGCGCCGTCCCCTGGAGGGCCTGCGGATAGTCGACTTCACCCAGGCTTGGATCGGACCCTTTGCCACCATGATGCTGGCCGACCTCGGTGCGGACGTGATCAAGGTCGAGAGCCATCGCCGGCCGGACATCTGGCGGAACTCGCGGCCGGCGAGCCGGACGCTCCGAAACCCGAACGCGCACCCGTTCAATACCAGCGCCAACTTCGCGAGCACCAATCGCAACAAGCGGGGGATCGCCGTCGACCTGAACGACGGGCGGGGCCGGAACGTGGCTCGGGAACTGATCCGCACCGCCGACGTCGTAGCCAGCAATTTCACACCCCGGGTGATGCGCAAGTTCGGACTCGACCACGCCTCGCTCGCCTCGACCAAGCACGACATCATCACGGTTACCTGGTCCGGCTACGGCGAGACGGGCCCGTATGCCGACTACAAGGCCAACGGCGCGACCATCGAGGCAATGGCCGGATGGGATGCCCTGTTCGGCTACGCCGACGGCGACCCCATGGTGATGGGCTTCTACCAGATGGACGCCATCACCGGACTCCAGATGGCAGCCTGCACGCTGCTCGGTCTGGTGCACCGGGACCTGACCGGCGAGGGCCAGGAGGTGGCCGGGTCGATGATCGCCTCGGCCGTCCCGTATGTCGGCGAGGAAGTGATCCGGGCAAGCCTCTTTGGCCGCAATACGCGATGGGGAAACCGGCATCCGGCGATGGCGCCGCACGGCGTCTACCCGGTTCAAGGCGATGACCAGTGGATTGCCTTGGCATGTCGGGACGACCAGGAGTGGCAGACGCTCGCCGGGCTGATCGGCATGGACGACGATGCGTTGAACTCGCTTGCGGCACGACGTGCCGCCGAGGATGAGATCGACGCTCGAATCGCGGACTGGTCCCGATGCCGGCCCCGCGAGACGGCGATCCGCGAAGCGGTCGCCGCAGGTGTTCCTGCCGCGCCGGTACTCGACGTGCTCGAGATACTCGACTACCCCGAGTTCGCCGCGCGTGAATGGTTTCCGGAACAGCACCATCCCGACCTGGGAACACTTCGATACGGCGGGTTCCCTTGGGCGTTCGACCGCGGCGAACTGGCCGCCGAACGGCCACCGCCACGCTTGGGGGAGCACACCAGCGAGATACTCGCCGAGATTGGCCTCGATGCCTCCGAAGTCGACGCGTTGTACCGGGACGACGTGGTCGGCACCGTGCTAGGTTCTTAGGTTCCGACACGAGGAGCGGCTTATCCATACCACGCTGATCGGTGCCGAGGATCTCGCGGCACTGCCCGAATCCCAAGTCCGTGTGTTCGATTGCCGGTTCGACCTCGCCGATGCGGATGCAGGCGGCCGCCGCTACACGGAGGGTCACATTCCCGGGGCCGCGTACCTGCACTTGAACATCGACCTGTCCGGTCCTGTAGACGCCGGTAGAACCGGGCGCCATCCCCTACCGGAACGAGCGGCGTTCGAGTCCTTGTTGACACGACACGGTGTAACGCCCGAAACGCAGGTCGTCGCCTACGACGACACGGGCGGCATGTTCGCCGCCCGGCTGTGGTGGATGGTCCGTTGGACCGGACACGCCGCCGTCGCCGTACTCGACGGCGGCTACCAAGCATGGCTCGAACGCGAAGGAACGCATGCGGCAAGCGATTCCGTCGGCCCGCCGTCTGTTCCTACTCCGGTGTCGATGCAACGCCTTCGCGAACACGCCGGCAGATGGACGCTCGTCGACGCCCGGGCCAGCGACCGGTTCCACGGCGAGAACGAAACCATCGACCCCGTGGCGGGCCATATCGCCGGTGCGCTGAATGCGCCGTTCCAAGGCAACCTCGGCGACGACGGCCGATTCCTCGAACCGGTCGCGCTGCAACGCCGTTTCGATGCCCTGCTCGCCGACGAAGAGGGCAAGCCGGTGGTCTGCTACTGCGGCTCCGGCGTGACGGCGGCCCACAACGTGCTCGCCATGGTCCACGCCGGCAGGCCGGAACCCGCGCTCTACCCGGGTTCATGGAGCGAGTGGATCACCGACCCAGGCAATCCCGTCGCGACATAACACCCCGACCGTCAGCGGAGCGCGCCTATGCCACGCAAGCGCTCGATCTCGTCGGTTTCCATTCCCAGATGATCGCGTAGCACCTCGTCGTTGTGCTGGCCGAGACACGGCGCGGGCGAGCGCAGCCGCTGCGGGGTTCGGGAGAAGATCGTGGCGGGGCCATCGTAGGGCGTCGGTCCCATGACGGGGTGGTCAAGCGTTTCGAAGAACCCCCGGTGGACTAGCTGCGGATCCTCGTACAGGTCGCTCGGCCTCATCACGACGTAGGCGGGCACGCCGGCGCGTCGCAGTTCGGCCGCGGCATCGAACGCATCGCGACACGCGCACCAATCAGCCAGTTCGCGACCGTCGAGCAACGCCGCAAGAGCCCGACGCTCGACCGCCGTTTCGACCCCCACACCGACGTAGCGCTGCTCGCCCGCGCACGGCAAGACGCCGTGCGGATCGAGGCTCGGCGAGGCCTGGCCCAGACGTTCCGCGACCCGACCCGTGGCAGCGTAGTCGAGGATCAACGGTTCGATGAACCGGATGCCGCACTCGATCTGCGCGAGATCGATGTACTGGCCGAGTCCCGTACGACGCCGATGTATGAGTGCCGCAACCAGCCCACTGATGCCGAACCGCGGCGAAATGAAGTCCGTGTACGCGCCCCAGGGACCCGACGGCTGCCGGTCCGGCCAGCCGACCAGGTCGAATAGGCCGGCGATGCACGCGCCCTGGCCGCCGAAACCGGAATAACCGCGCTCGCGACCGGTCTGGCCACGCATCGACGTTGACAGCATAACGAGGTCGTCCCGATCCGCGGAGAGCGTCTCCCAATCGAGGCCGAACCGGGCCATCGTCCCCGGCGAGTAGCTCTCCAGGACCACATCCGCCCAATCGGCCATCCGACGGGCCAGTTGGGGTCCTTCCGGGTTCTTGAGGTCGATCGTCATGCCAAGCTTCGACGTATTGAAATTGGCCATGAACTGCGCCCGATCCTGACCCGGTTCGTCGTCCTTGAACGGCGGCGCCGTACGCAACAGGTCGACTCGGTTCGCCGACTCGATGCGCACCACGGTGGCGCCGTGGTCCGCCAGCGCCTTGCCGATCATGGGGCCGACGCCTACCCAGCTGAAATCCGCCACCTTCAGCCCGGCAAACGGCGCGTCAGGGGTTCCCGACCCCTGTCTGGGTGGACGCGGGGATGGCGGAGTCGAGGATCCCAAGGTCGGGGCCTTCCGATTCAACGACAACGGGGTACGCGACAGCCGGGCGAAGGGGCCGGCATGGAGGCGTCGCGGAACCCGGCCGGTTTCGTGCGGCTTCGCTGCATTCCCCAGCCAAAAGTCGCGATCAGCCAGTTGCGGATCGCGCAGCAGGTCGGGAATCGTGTGGATGGCGGCCAAGGTGAGACCGTGCCGGGCCGAGTAGAGCTGGACTTCCTGCAGGGTCTTCGTAGTAAGCAGTTCTTCGATCAAGTCGGCCGCCGTCTGGGCCGCTTCGAGGTCCAATTCACCGGCACGAAGCAAGGAGAGCCACGAACCGAGATCCATTCCACGGACGTTGTCCGGGACTTCCATCCCCGACGACTCCACCCAGCGCAGCAGCGCGTCGAAGGTGCGTTCACCGATATGGCGCATCTGGAAGCGAACCTGGATCAACCCGTGACGGCACTGGACATTGTTCGGCAACCTCAGCCGCTGCCGCGCCGCCGACGGCGGTGGCTGTCCCCGGAACTCGCTGGTTCCCGGCGGATTGCGGCCCGTATTCGGCGGATAGCCGGTGGCGTTCATCAGCGTCCAAACGACGCATGCCTGGGCGGAGACATCCAGGTGTTGACCGAGCCCCGACCGCTCGCGCTCGTAGAGGGCGACAACGATGTCGGCGGCGGCTTGCGCGCCGGCGTGAAACGCGGCCTGCGGCATCGCGCCCATGGGTACAGGTGAACGATCGGGATCGCCCTGCAGTCCCACCAGCCCGCCCGCCGCTTCAATGGTCACTTCCGCGGCCGGCGCGTCGGCGAGCGGTCCCGTGGTGCCGAAGGGGGTGACGGATACGTGGACGAGCCCGGGAAAGTCACCGGAGAGATCCCGGCAACGCCCGGACTCGATGAACACGTCCGCGTCAGCCAGGAACGGCGTTGCATCGTCGGCGACGACACTCTTCTTGCCCGCGCCCGTGCACGCCCAGTACAGCGACTCGTCGCCATCGAACGGACCCAGGCGGCGCGACTCGCAACCCTGGGGCGGCTCGATCTTGAAGACCTCGGCACCGAGTTCGGCAAGCACCTTTCCCGCGAGTTCGCCCCAGCGCGTGGTGGCGTCGATGACGCGGATGCCGTCGAGTGGCGGCTTCATGGGAGACGCGACCGCTTCGCGGTCGCCCCGAGAATTCGCTCCGCGAATTCTCCATTACGCACGGCAGGGCGCACGGGCGAGGCAGAACGGACCACCCACAACAAACGAGTCGTTTGGTTCATGGGAGCCTTGGCTGGGTACCGATGATGCCTTCGCGCTCCAGGTCGTCTATCTCGGCCTCGCTCAAGCCAAGCAGATCATCCAGCAACTCCCGGTTGTGCTGGCCCAAGGTCGGTGCGGGGCGGTCGATGTCGAAGGGTTCCTCGCCCACCCGGTACGGTGCGGCGGGATGCGGCAGAACCCCGACGTGATCCCGCTCCATCAGCTTCCAGAAGCCACGTCCGGCGAGATGGGGGTCCGTCGCGAGTTCCAAGCCGCTCGCCACGTAGCCGGCCCGGACGCCAACGGCCTGGAGTTCCAACATCAGCACTTCCGCCACTTTGTCTTCGGTGAAGCTCGTGACCGCGGCATCGAGTTCGTCGGCCCTGCCTAGTCGGTCCGCCGCATCGCCGAACCCGTCGATGCCGGAGAACGCCGAAAACGCCTCCCATTCCTCTTCCGACTGCACGGCGATGGCGATCCACTCGTCTTCGCCGACGCACCGGTAGACGCCGTGGGGCGCATGGCGCGCGGAGCGGTTCCCCAGCCGCGGCGGCGGCTCGCCCGTGACCGACTGCGTGAGAATCCCCTGCACGCCGAGCGGGAACAGGCACTCCGACTGGGACAGGTCGAGGTGTTGGCCTTCGCCGGTACGCTGCCTCGCGTAGAGCGCCGTGAGCAACGCCGCGGCACCGTTCAAGCCGCCTACGGAGTCGCCGAGCGCGACGTGCACCATGGTCGGCGGATAGTCGGTTTCGCCCGACAGGTGGGGCAATCCCGACGCCTGTTCCACGGTGGAGCCGTAGGCCCGGTAGCCCGACCATGGACCATCCGTGCCGAACGCCGGCATCGAGATCATGACCAGGGCCGGATTGATTCCGGACAGCACCGGGTAGTCGAGGCCGAGTTTCGGCAGCACGCCCGCCGAGTAGTTCTCGACAACGACGTCGGAGATGGCGACCAGGCGCTTCAGCAGGTCGCTGCCCGCAGGTGTCGACAGATCGAGGGTCAGGTCGCGCTTGTTGCGGTTGACCATGTTGAACGCCGGGTTCTTCTCCGCGCCGTGGCTGTCGATCCACGCCTGGGTCGCTTCCCAACCTCGCCACCAGTCGAAGCGCACGCAGCCCTCGACCTTGACGACGTCGGCACCGATGTCCGCCAAATGACGTGCGGCAAGCGGTCCCGCCCAGCCCATGGACAGATCCACGACCCGCAGGCCAGCGAGAACTCCCGGCCGGGTCATGCGAGACGCGACCGCTTTGCGGTCGCCCCGAGAATTCGCTCCGCGAATTCTCCAACGCGCACGCCAGGGCGCGCCGGCGAGGCGGCGCTGACCGCCAGGCAACAAAGGACGCATTTGTTTCATGGGAGGTACTCTGTGTTTGACTCGCCAAGCCGGGCCACGGTGCCGCCCGCTGCGGACGGTGTACGGAACAACCGAAACGGCGTCGCGGGCACGCTGAAACCGGTCCCGTTGCAGGCAATCCGGGTGAACGCGCCCCGGTGGACGTACTGGTCCACCGAGAACAGTTCCGCCATGGTCGGTACCGGCGCCAGCGGGATACGCAGGGACTGTCCCCGGGCGACCAGTTCGGCAGCGGAGCGTTTCCTCACCCGCGCCCGGATGATCGGTTCCAGGGTGTCGTAGTCCAACAGCCGTCCGATCGCAGTCTGGTAGTCGGGTTCGTCCGCGTACTGATCCATGGCGAGCAGCGAGCAGAAGTTCCTCCACTGCCTCGGGGTCAAGGCCGTCACGCCAAGCCAGCCATCCGCACAGGCGTAGACGCCCAGCGGATAGGTCGGCGCGAAACGGTTGACGCCCAGGCGCTTGCCGCGGCGCCCGCTGCGGTAGCCTCCGACGCCGCCCACCTCCGTAAAGCAGAGGTTGGCTTCGTGGATGCTCGTATCGAGGCGCACCGGCCCCGTGGCATTCCCCATGGCGCGGGAGACAACCTGTCCCAGGGTGCCGATGTAGGCCGCCAGGCCGCCGACGATTTCCGCCCCGCAGCCCGTCGGCACCCAGGGCGGCCCCTGTTCGGGGCCAACGTTCCGCACCATGCCGGCCAGAGCCCACACCACGGCGCCGTTGCCCTCGAAACCGGCGTAGGGGCCGTGGCGACCGAACCAGGTAATCGTGGACACCACCACCTCGGGCGCAACCTCCGTGAAGGCGGTGCAATCGAAACGACCGTCGTCGAGGACCACGGCGCTGCCCTGCGCCAGCCGCAACAGTTGCTCCGGTTCGGCATCGATGTCCAAGGCGACGCTCGCCTTGTTGGTGCTGAGGTAGGCGTGCAAGGCGCTCGATTCCGGTACGGCGGCACCGGGAACGAGCGGCGGTTCCCGGCGCGTTTCGAAACCGCCGTCGGGCGGCTCCACGTTGATCACTTCGGCGCCGTGATCCGCGAACAGCTTGCCGCAATAGCCGCTGGCGATCGTGCCGGCCACGTCGAGAACCTTGAGGCCGGCCAACGCCCCTTCAGTCGTCACTTCGGTTACGTACCCCCTTGCGCCGGTGAAAAATAACCCAAACACGGGGATGATTCATGCCGTAGCGAGACGCACGTACCGCTGGCCCCCGACCCCGCGCCGAACGACAATAGCCACGGGAAGCGACGATGGCCACACGCGAAGAACGCCACGTACCGCGGTACCACTTCGTGGCGCCGGAGGGTCCCTGCTCGCCCTTCGATCCGAACGGGGCGCTGTTCTGGCGCGGTCGCTATCACCTGTTCTACATCTTCCAGGATCCCGGCCTTCCACGCCGCGGCCACTGCTGGGGTCACGCATCGAGCGCGGATCTCGTGCATTGGCGGTTCCATCCGCCAGCACTCAAGCCCGGTGGCGATGTCCTGGAGGAAGGCATCTTCTCGGGTTGCGCGCTCATCACGCGGGAGGGCGTCCCGGCTCTCGTCTACTACGGCATCAACGCGGGAATCTGCATCGCCTTCGCAGAAGACGACGACCTCGTCCGGTGGCGGCGACATCCCGCCAATCCCGTCATCGCCGAGCCCAAACGCGGCGACCCCGCCTTCGACGTGTACCGGGTCTTCGACCCCCATGCCTGGCTCGACGGCGATGTCTACCACATGATCCTGGGCGGGTTGGTCAAACCCCACAACGTACGCGACACGGCGTACCTGTTCACGTCCCGGGATCTCGAAAGCTGGGACTACCAACGACCGTACTACAGCCCGAATCCGAACTGGACCGACGAGAACGAGGATTGCGCTTGTCCCGATTTCTTCAAATTGGGCGGTCGCCATGTGCTGATGTGCATCAGCCACCCTCGCGGCACGCGCTACTACCTCGGCCGCTACCACACCGGGACTTTCGTCCTCGACAGCCACCATCGGCTGACCTATCCAGGCGGTGCGAGCTTCGCGTCGGAATCGCTACTCGATGGCATGGGGAGGCGGGTTTTCTGGGCCTGGGCCATTGCACAGCGCAGGCGAG
>JAPOYW010000007.1:2911-11473 GCA_026706425.1 Gammaproteobacteria bacterium | reverse complement strand
AAACGGCGGCTCGCGGGTGCGCGCCACCGTAGCGATGCAATTGGTCCGAGGAGCCGGATGCGCGAACACGAACGCGCACGCCCGGATCTGCGGGAGCCGGGGGAGGGCAACCACCCTCGGCCACCCGGCGCGCCTTCGAGCGCGTTTCGAGAATGCTTGAGCATTCTCGGGCAACCGACTGACGCCTTGCACTGCCTCACGCAGCCAGGCGGCACCTAGTCAGCGGGATCGTACGCCAGAGGAAATCCCCTGACGGTGACCGGGTCGCCATCGCGGAAGGCCGGTCGATACCGTGCCCGCTTGGCCGCCATGCGCACGCGGTGCTCCATGAGGCGATCCGAATTCTTGTGTATGGTCTTCCGGCCGGTCACTTTGCCGCGCCGGTTTACCGTCAAGGCAAGGCCCACGGTCGGATCTTCGCCATCCTGCCGACCGCGGTAGGTGCCCTGCGACTTGCGGGGCATCGGCAGGAACAGCGGCGTGGGTTCGCTGAACACGACCTGCTGCCGGCCCGGGTCCGATTGAAGCAGATCCCAGACCTCCCGATAGTGGCGAATGGCACGCGGGTATTCGGCGAACAGAAGGTTCCAGTCCGCGAGGTTCAAGAGGGCCGTGGCGCGTTCGCCGCTATTGGTTCCCGGTGCAGCGTCGAGCGTTTCGACGATCTCACCGAGTATGGCTCTCCCCTCGTCGAAGGACGATATCGCCCGCCAGGGCGGGGGCCGGCTGATGCCGGACGGCCAGGCGCTGAACAACCCCCGCCCGAGCTTCCGCCGACCGAACACCTTGTCGTGAAACAACCGTGCATGGTCGCGCATGATGGCAAGTGTCAGTGGGTCTCCCGGTGGCAGATGGGTCTTCGCGGCTTCGGTCAGTTGTTCGAAGAGGAAGTGCGTCGGCAGAAACTTGTAGTGGTGGCGGTACCACCGGATGAGCCGGTAGGTGGCCACCATGTGCCGCGGATCGTCCCGCCCGTACGCACGCAGGCTTAGGTCGTAGGCGAACTCGTGCCGGTCGTTGGCCGAGGCGTAGTCGCCGATCGCGGCGAGGGCGTTGGCTTCGCGATAGAGAATCGCCGTCTGCCGGACACTCTGGATTCCCTCTTCCAGCCGGGTGATGTAGCGGGCTCGGTCGTACGCTTCGAGCGCCCCGACGGGATTGTCCAGCTCCATGCGCGCATCGCCGAGCAGGGTCAGGGGATGCGCTAGGGCGATGTGGTAGCGACCCTGCTCGACTTCCAACTCGGCGATCCGCCGTTGGGCCTCGTCCGCCACTTCGGCGGACTCGCCAAGCTCGAGCTTGCGTTTCAGGTCTGCGGCGAACTCGGCGTCGTCCGTCGGTCTCGCGGGCGGCGTATCCAGGTCGCCAGCTCGCGTCACGAGACTCGCCATCAAATCGACGGCGATGCCGTCCTGCCTGCCAATGTCCGCGTGGCCGAGCAAGGACACCGAGGCGCACCAGGCAAGGAGCACTAGGCCGTACTCGTTGGCGGGCATGCGGGAACTAATCCGGTTGGTGCCCACTGGAGTTCCCTACGGTGACAGTTGCACCGCTTCGATCAGCCCCTCGTTCAACGATCCGCTTCGGAAACCGCCGAGGTCGATCGCGACGAACCGGTAGCCTGTTGCCTTGACGCGCTCCTGGACGGCCTCGCGCAATTCGAGGGCGCGCGGCAGTTCCTCGGCGACGAGTTCGATCCGGGCCACCTCTTCGTGGTGTCGAACGCGGAACTGCGAGAACCCCAGCTCGGCGAGGGCGTCTTCGGCCGCCTCGACCTGGGCGAGACGCGCCTCGGTGATGTGCGACCCGTAGGGGAACCGGCTCGACAGGCAGGCGGCCTGGGGTTTTTGGGCGTTTTCCAGACCGAGCGACCCGGCCAATGCCCTGATGTCCCGCTTGGCGAAACCGGCATCCACCAGGGGCGAGACCACATCGTAGTTGCGCGCCGCGATCAGCCCCGGGCGGTGGTCGCCCAGATCATCGGTATTGGTGCCGTTCAGGACATGGTCGTAGCCCTCGTCGGCCGCGATCTGCTCCAGCGCTTCGTACAGCGAAGTCTTGCAGTGAAAACAGCGGTTTACGGGGTTTGCCCGGTATTCCGGTTTAAGTATTTCGTCGGTGACGATGATCCGGTGGCGCATTCCCCACTTCTCGGCGAGTTCACCGGCAAGTGCGAGGTCGCTGCGCTTTAGGCTCTTGGAGCCGGAGGTGACCGCCAGCGCGTTGTCGCCCAGGGTTTCGGCGGCGACGTAGGCGACCAGCGAACTGTCGACGCCGCCCGAGAACGCGACGATGACGCGACCGAGGTGCTCGATGTTCGATTTGAGTGCCTCGTATCTCGAGGCGAGTTCCGCGTCCATGGGATTACAGCCGGTTGATCATGTTGGCAAGATAGCCCGCGCCGAAGCCGTTGTCGATGTTGACGACCGACACGCCCGAGGCACAACTGTTCAGCATTCCGAGGAGCGCGGCGACGCCATTGAACGAGGCACCGTAGCCCACGCTGGTGGGAACCGCGATGACCGGCTTGTCGATCAGGCCGCCCACGACGCTCGGCAAAGCGCCTTCCATCCCGGCAACGACCACGACGACCTTGGCGCTTCGAATCTCGTCCACTCGCGCCAAGAGCCGGTGGACGCCGGCAACGCCCACATCGCTGACCCTGAGAACCGGGCTGTCGTAGAACTCGGCGGTGAGTGCCGCTTCTTCGGCGACGGCGAGATCGGACGTGCCCGCCGTGACCACCGCGACGCGTGTGTCCGCCCGGTTCGGCGCCTGTTGCTTGAATGTCACCAGGCGAGCCTCGGGGTGATGCTCCGAACCCGGAACGGCTACCAGAGCGGCGGCCGCGGCGTCTTCGCTCACTCGCGTTGCGAGGGCGTTGTGACCCCGATCCGCCACCGCCCGGAAGTTGGCGGCGACCTGGGCCGGCGTCTTGTGCTCGCCGTAGATGACCTCCGGCGAACCCGTGCGTCGGGCGCGATCATGGTCGATGGTGCTATGGCCCAGGTTCTCGAAATAGGCGCTGTTCAACGCCGCCGCAGCCTGTCCGCGATCAAGGTCGCCGGCGGCGAAACGGTCGAGGATGTCGTCGATGGCGCTCATTTGAATGCCGACTCGACGTCCCGCGATACCGCTGCCCTGGTCGTGAGATAGTCGGACCCGTGGCGCTCCGCCAAGGCGACCACATCGTCGTGTTCAGGCTTCCAGCGTTGCGAACCGTCGGGCAGCGTGACGACCTTGATGCGAACCTCGCCCAGGGACGTCGACACCGTGCGTTCTTCCCGGGGCAGCATGCGCTTGGTCACGTGTCTCAGGCGGGCGCCGATCGTGGTGGAACCGGCGAACAGCTCCTCGAGCACCGCGTCGAGCCCCGTTTCGTCGACGAGCAGCGACAGCTTGGTGCCCGGTCGGGACTTCTTCATGACGATGGGCGTCAGGAAGACATCCTTCGCGCCCTTGGCGAAGAGCTTTTCGGTGAGCGGGCCGAACGCCTCGGGCGTCATGTCGTCGATATTGCACTCCACCTCGAGATTGGTTTCGGTTTCGAGGTCGAGTCCGGTTTCGGGGTCGCCGAGTTCGCCCAAGGTCAGTCGCATGGCGTTGGGCACGGCGAAGTCCTTCTGCCCGATGCCGTAGCCGATTGCCGACGCGGTGAGATCCCGGGGCGCTTCAAAGCGGTCGACCACCGCGCTGAGAATCGCCGCGCCGGTTGGCGTCGTGGCCTCGCCGTCCACCCCGCCGTAGCGCAACGGCGCGTGTTTGAGGATTTCGGCCGTCGCAGGTGCCGGGACGGGCATCAGACCGTGTTCGCAGCGCACCATCCCGGCACCGACCTCGACCGGCGAACAGTAGGCGACGTCGATGTCGAGGTAGTCGATCCCGATAGCGGCCCCGGCAACGTCAACGATCGAGTCCGTGGCACCGACCTCGTGGAAGTGAATGGCTTCCACCGTGGTACCGTGAATTTTCGCCTCGGCCTCCGCGATCGTCGTGAACACTGCGAGGGCGAGTTCCTCGACCCGGGGCGGATAGCCGGCGCGTTGCAGGATGCCCTTGATCGTCGACAGGTGCCGGTGCGGTTTGTCGATGCCTTCGGCGAGTCGGACGGTCGCCCGAGTGCCGGTGATGCCCATCTTCTTGCCCGGTTCGATGACGAGGTCGAACTCGTCGGCAAGTTCGAGGCGGTTCAGTTCGCGGACCAGGTGCTCGGCGGGAACCCCGACGTCGACGAGGGCACCCAAGTGCATGTCGCCGGCGATCCCGGCGAAGCACTCGTAGAACAGCGCCCGTTGAGCCACGGGTCAATCCCGGCGATGTCGGTGGCGGTCCGTCAGGCGAGCAGCCGGTGGGTCGGTCCGCACAGCTTGTCGATGGCGAGGCCGTGGGTGCAGGCCTTCGCGCAGGGTTCGCCGCTGCATGACAGGCATGCGGCGGCGTTGGTCTCGAGCAGGGCGTACTCGTCGCGCGCCATGGCGGTTTCGCCGTAGTCCACGGCGTACATGCGGGTCCGCAATACCTCGGCGATGGGTACGCCGTAGGGACACGAGCCCTCGCAGTCGTTGCAGACGTTCACGCAGTAGCTGGAACCCGTGACCTGTGCATAGCGCTGCAGAAGGTCCATGTCGCCGGCGGCGAGTTCGTCGTAGCCGGACGCCCCGAGGTATTCGTCGATCTTCTCGGCGCTGTTCATGGTGATCACTGCGGCATCGACGTGCGGATTGGTGAGAACCCAGCGCAATGCCGCCTGGGAGAAGGTGGCACCGCCGGCCTCGAAAGGCCGCATGTCGTTGAGCCGTGCCCCGTGCTGGGTCTTCATCACGGTCACGCCGACGTCCTTCTTCTTTGCCTTGGCGAGTACGCGGGGCAGGTCCTCTTGCGTCGCGATCCAGTCGAGGGAACGGGTGACCCGCTCGTAGAACTTCGGATCCTGGCCGAAGTTGTGGGCAACGAGGAGAGCATCGACGAGGTCGTTGTCGAGCACGTAGTCGAGGCAGTCGATCAGGTGGCCGCCGTGGCCCGACATGCCGGAGAAGAGGATCTTGCCCTGTTCCTTGGCCTTGGCGATGAACTCGTGCCAATCGGGGTTCTTCATCACGTCGACGTCGTTGACCGCGTGGTTCATGAAGATGTCCACGTGGTCCATCTGCAGTCGTGTCAAGGACGCCTCGAGCCGGGACATCAGTTCGTCCGCGCCGGTATTGGGCTTGGTCATGACCTTGGAGGTGATGACCACCTGGTCCCGCTTGCCCTTGAGGGCACGTCCCAGCGCGACCTCCGATTGGCTGCGGGCGTAGCTCTCCGCCGTGTCGAAGTAGTTGATACCCCGGTCCATGGCCAGGTGGACCAGCCCCTCCTGGCCCGGTCGCAGATTGGATGCGCCGAACGAGATGTCCGAGATCTCGTAGCCGGTGCGACCCAGTTTGTTGTAGCGCTTCACTTCGCCGGGACTCACGACTTCGCGGCCGATCGCCGGCGTCGCGAAGGGCAGGGCGGAAGCGGCGGCACCCCAGCGCAGAACGTCTCGGCGGTTGGCCGAGAGGCCGTTGGAACGATTCGTCTCGGTGGACATGGGAACCCCCTCTCTTTGGCTACGGGGCAGTTTACGCCCGTCCGTGTTCTATCGCCACGGTACGGTATGTATCCAACCAACATCCAACCAACGGTCCCGAAGCGGCGGTTTCCTAGCAGCCCCCAGCCAGTCGTGCCCGGAAGAAGCCGATGCTCGCCCCGTCGAGGTAGCAGGTGAGCCGCCAGTCTTCGAGAAAGCCGCAGTGCCCGCCGTGCCGTAGCATCCGAAGGTCGACGTGGTCGTTGGGCGTGACCTCGGCGTAGGATGCGCCGGGAATCACCATGTCGTCTTCGGCGGCGATGATGCGCGTCGCGATGCGCACATTCGCGAGTCCGTCGCCGCGCAGGTCGTAACGCGAGTAGTAGTCGGCGGCGTCGCGGTAGGGCAGATAGCGCCCGACGAGGTAGTCGGTGATGCCGCCGACCGTCGATAGGCGCATCGCTCCCGCCAGATCGCGGTATTCGTCCGGAAACGCGGCCCGCTTCTCCTCGAGCGCGAGACGCCACTTGTCCACGAACCACTTCCGGTAGACCAGCCAGCCCGTATCGATGGCTCGAACTGTCGCCGCCGGGTCGACGACTGGCGAAATGGCCAGGCAAGCGGCCAGCCGGTGATCGAGGCCGGCGCGGCTGGCGAGACGCAGGACGAAGTTGCCGCCGAGACTGAAGCCCATGATTCCTGCCGCCGTTGGGTTGCATTGCTCGACGAGGGCGTTGCAGGCATCGAGAACCTCGCCCAGCCGGGCCGAGTTGAACATCTCCCGGTTGTGGGCGGCGGTACCGCCGTGGTCCCTTAGCATCAGGCAAGCCACGCGAAAGCCGTTGGCGTTGAGAGCACCGGCCGTGCGGCGGACATACCAGGAGCCGCTGTCGCCGAGCCAGCCGTGAATGATGATGACCAGCGGCGTGCCCGCCGGCGCCGTCGAGACTTTCGCTTCGAGCCGAGCATCGTCCCGGCACTCCAGGGCGACGGTCTCCAACCGGAGTGCGGCTGCATCGGCGGTCTTGGCGGGGATTCGGGCGAGGATTGTCTGAACGTGGGGCGAGGCCAGGCCACATGGCGGATCGAAGTCTCTCATCGGCCCATTATGGCAACCACGCGGTTGACGTTGGCATCGCAACGCCGGCTAGTGGCTCGCTTTGCGCGGGAATCACACTTGGCGTCTCGGTCGGTTTTCAATTCCCGCTGGCTCTTGGTAAGTTGGCGCGCTTGCGTTCGCGCTCACAAGCGAAATTCGTGCTAGCTGCAAGGGGGGAATCATGTCTGACTACGAAACCCTGGTCATCGACCGGGTGGGGACCGACGGGCGCGTCGGGCGCATCGGCCTGAACCGGCCGGAGAAACTGAACGCGCTGTCCCAGGAACTCCTCTACGAGTTGAACGACGCCCTGCACGCCATGGAAGCGGACGATGCGATCCGCTCGATCATCGTGCGCGGCGAAGGCCGCGCGTTCAGCGCCGGCTACGACCTGACCCCTACCGGGGGTCGCGGCGCCGATGCCGTCGTTCGTCGCCACAAGCAGCATGACGAAAAGGGCCGCCGCCTGCTGATGGGGATCCGCACCGGCATGCAGCAGATCACCGACATCCATCTGTATTTCTGGAACATGGCCAAGATCACCATCGCCCAGGTTCACGGCTATGCCGTCGCGGGCGGTTGCGAACTCGCCATGATGGCCGACCTCGTGGTGGCGGCCGACGACGCGCAACTCGGCCATCCGGGCCTGCGCGGCCTCGGCACATCGCGCACGGGCGTCATCTGGCCGTTGGTCATCGGCATGCGCAAGGCCAAGGAGCTCTACTACACCGGCGAGAACGTCACCGGCGAGGAGGCCGAGGAGATCGGCATGATCAACTACTCCTGGCCCAAGGACGAGCTGGACGACCGCACGATCGCCTTCGCCGACCGCATCGCCGTGATGAGCGCCGACCATCTCGCGATCCTGAAGCTCAACATGAACCGTTTCTACGAGAACATGGGCATCTACTCGTCGGTGCGCAGCAGCACGGACATGGATGCCGCTGGCCAGTTCACGGGCTTCTCCTACGACTGGCAGGACAAGATGCGCGAAGTCGGAATGCGCGATGCGGTCCGCTGGCGCGACGGGCTGTTCCGTGACAACGACTGGTACAAGCGGAAAGGCCCGAAACCCGACCCGGAGGACTAGGAATCTACATTCAAGCGCGGATCGACACCAGCAAGGGCTCGATCCACCTGCACCTGTTCGCCGTCGAAGCACCGGTCACCGTTGCCAATTTCGTGAACCTTGCGAACCGGGGCTACTACGACGGGCTGACCTTTCACCGGGTAATTGCCAACTTCATGATCCAGGGCGGCTGCCCGGAAGGGTCGGGACGCGGCGGACCCGGCTACCGCTTCGAGGACGAATTCGATCCGTCCCGGCGCCATGATCGACCGGGTCGGCTGTCCATGGCCAACTCGGGCCCGGGGACCAACGGATCGCAGTTCTTCATCACCCACGTGCCGACGCCTTGGCTGGACGACGCGCATTCGGTGTTCGGAGAAGTGGCCGGAGATGCGGACCAGGCGGTTGTGGATGCCGTCGAACAAGGGGATCGCATCGAGCGCATCGAGGTGACCGGGAGCATCGACGACCTACTTGCCGCCCACGCGGACCGGGTTCGCCAGTGGAACGCCAGACTTGGCCCAGCCGAATAGACGAGAACAAGGGGAGACAACATGTTCGGATCGCAGTTCTACAACCAACTGACTTCGTGGGAGGAAATCAAGAGCGTCCTCGAAGTGATGGAGGCGGGGCGCTGGAGCAGCGTCTACACCTACGATCACTTCGTGCCGCCCTGGACGCGAACCGCGGACGTGGCGGAAAGCGATCTCCACCCCACGATGGAAGGCTGGTCGCTGCTCGCGGGCATGGCTGCGGTCACCCGTCGCCTGGAACTGGGCGTTCTGGTGTCGGGCAATACCTATCGCAACCCCGCCCTCATGGCGAAGATGGCCGCCACCATCG
>JAPOYW010000007.1:0-2901 GCA_026706425.1 Gammaproteobacteria bacterium | reverse complement strand
GACGAGATATCCGGCGGGCGCGTAATCCTCGGGATCGGCGCCGGCTGGAATATTCGCGAGCACCAAGCGTACGGCTGGGACTTTCCCTCGATGAAAGAGCGCCAGGACCGGTTGGAGGAAGCCTGCGAGCTAATCCACAAGCTCCTTACCGCCGAGCGGTTCGTCGACTTCGAGGGCAAGTACTACTCCCTGAAGCAGGCGCCGTTCGCTCCCAAGGGCGTGAAGCGGAAGATTCCCGTCATGGTGGGCGGAACCGGCCCCAAGCGCACGCTCAGGACGCTGGCCATGTACGGCGACATCATGAACGCCATCTGCGGGCCGGAGGACCTGAAACGCCATTGGCGCATCCTCGAGTCCCACTGCGAAGCCGTCGGCCGCGACCCCTCGGAGATCAAGCGCTCGGTGCACGTCCCGATGCGGATCGTTCGCGACGACGCCGAGGCCGAACGAATCCGCCGCGGCAACACCTGGACGATGATCGGCTCGCCCCAGTACGTGATCGACCGCTGTGCGGCGTTCATCGAGGCGGGTGTCGACGAATTCTGCCTGCAGTCGATTCAGCAGAAACCCGACGTCTACGCGGAACTGAACGAGGAGATCTTCTCCGCATTCGATTGATCGCGCCCGGGACGGCCTCTGGGGCGCTACGACCGAATAACGGCCTCTTGGTCCTTCGGAACGTAGAAATACGATCCCGGACGAAAGTCGTAGCCCAAGTCGCCGAGCAAACGGCGTTGGCGGGGCGTCGTGCGTTGGGCGATATCCGGAATCGCGCCGAAGTCGTAGCAACGCACCCAGAGCTGGCAATAGTTGTAGAGCAGTACCTTGCGGGCGTTGCCGGATTCGTTCCGGCTGGGTCCGTGCCAGAGCGCGTGCGGAAACAGGTAGACGTCCCCCGCCTTGCCCGTGAGCTGGGCGGCGCCGGGCGAGTAGGGCGTCATGGTCCGGTCGCCCTGGTAGGGGATCTGGCGCAGGTGGCTGCCGGGAAACACCGTGAGATTGCCGCAGTTCCCGGTGGGGACGTCGGTCAGCAGATACATGGCCTTCATGGCGATGGGCGGGCTCGATTCGGACACTCGCGTCAAGCGGAGCGACTCCCCGCCGTCGGTGTGCGTGTAGCCCGGAAAGTTGGAATCCGCCGGTCGGACCACCGCCTGTGTCATGCTGAGCAGGATATTCGGGCCCATGATGTCGACGATGTAGTCGAACACCGGGGAGGCGTCGACGAGGTCGATGAAGGCCTGGTGATAGGGCAGCAGGTCGCGCCGGTCCATGAATCCGCCGGGGTCGAGGTCCGTGGCGTGATCCAGCCAGGCGTAGTGGCCGATGGGCAGTTCCGGGTCGTGTTTCGGTTCCCAGCCGGGAACCGCGCGGATGCGGTCGATCTCGTCGGAGAAGAACGACACCTGGTCTTCGTCGAGCACTCCCTCGAGGTGCAGGTAGCCGTCCGTCTGCCACCGACGGCGCTGTTCGACGGTTAGTGCGTCCATGCCTATATCCCGTAGAGAGCCTTGACGTTGTCGCGCGTGATCTTGCGCCGGTCTGCTTCGCCCACGCCCTCGAAGATCTCGTCGAGCACCTGCATCGAGCACGGCCAGGTGGAATCGACGTGGGGATAGTCGGATCCCCACATCAGGTTGTCGAGACCGATGATCTCCCGGGTCAGCACCGCCGGGCGGTCGTCCTCGATGGTCGCGTAGAACTGCCGGCGCCAGACCTCGTGGGGTCGTTCGCCGGTGAAATCGCGGCTCTTGAAACGGTGTTCCCGCAGCAGCCCCTGGTCGACCCGGTCCAGCCAATGGGCGATCCAGCCCGCGTTGAACTCGCCCACGACGAACTTGAGGTCCGGGTGCCGCTCGGCCACACCGCGGCACATCAGGTCGACCAGCGTGCGCTGCACCGTGTTCGGCGTGGAGGCGTAGTCGAAGGTCTCGTCCCGGGGCAGGGGGCTCTTCTGGCGGTATTGCGCCGGAACGTAGGCGTTGGTGCCGACGTGCATCGATAGGGGAAAATTCGCTTCCTCCGCCGCGGCCCAGACGGGTTCGTAGCACTCGTCTTTGTACGGCACCTCCGGCGGCGCCGTACACGGGATGCAACCTCCCTTGAAGCCCTTCTTGACGACCCTGTTGAGTTCCTCGACGGCGGCTTGCGGATCCTGGACGGGAATCGCCGCCAACCCGAACAACCGCCCGTTCGACGCGCTGGCGTAGTCGTGCAGCCAGTCGTTGTAGTTCTTCTGGCAGGCGACAAGCAGTTCCGTATTCTCGAAGCTGAACAGGCCGAAGAAGCCGGGATAGAGGAATTCCGCCTCGATGCCGTCCTCGTCCTGGTCTTCGTGGCGATAGGCCCCGTCGCGGATCCCGGCTCTCAGGCCGTCGTAGCCCATGGCCAGGATGCGCTTCGCCTCCGCGTCGCGCATGTCGTCCACTTCGGGCTTGTGCCCGGTACGACGCTGCAGTTCGAGGCCGTCGCGCTTGCGCATGCCGGCGAAGCCCATCCGGCGACGCACGCCGCGCGGTCCCTTGCTGGGAATGATGATCGAGTCCTGGAGTGTTCCGGCCCCAACGACCCTGGGCGCGTCGTCGCCGAAGCGCTCGGGCAGGCCAACGAACACGTCCTCCGCCTCGACGACGTGTGAATCCGCCGATATCGCTGCCATTTGATTCCCCTCCATACGGCTCACCGGACGGCCGCTGCGGGTTCAGCGACGGTCAGGTGGCGACTCCTAACTTTCGCGCAATAGTCGGCGTTGGTCAAACAACCGGCCGCCTTGATCCCCTGTTAACGGTGCGGCAGTAGGGGATTTGTCAGGTTGAAGGGTCTTTTGTTACGGAAGAGACGGTCCCGGGGCTGCGCCGCCGCTGCCGGGGCGGCAGAAACGGTCGTGGACAGGTCTTCGGC
>JAPOYW010000364.1:6196-11500 GCA_026706425.1 Gammaproteobacteria bacterium | reverse complement strand
CGAGGAGAAGCGGCTGTTCTTCACCGAAAACCAGGAGGTCTTCCGCGGCAGCACGTTCGGGCCGGATCTGCTTCACACCCGGCGCATCGGCTCGTCCGTCGGATCCCGGCGCGGCGGACCGGACTACGAGCCCGGCGTCGCCTTCGACCCGTACGACGCCGGCAAACCCGTAGACCTCCTTTTCGCCGCCAAGGGCATCGGCCAACTCGGCAACTGGCGATGGGGTGCGCTGGGCGTTGCGGAGGACGACACGAAGCTGACGCTACGCAACACGGATGGCAGCATCGACGCCGCTGGACGAAAGTTCGGCGTGATGCGTTGGCAGCATGAAAACACCGCCGGGGGTGCTCGCCGGGCCATCGGCTGGATGGGAACCCTGGTCGACCATCCAGCCCGGCGCGCCGTCACTCACGGCATCGACGGCCACTATCGCACCGCGGACGCGAAATGGACCTGGGACGGTCAGTTGTACTTCAGCGATGTGCCGGACAGCACCGGTGCAGGGGGACACGGCCAACTTCGGTGGGCCCCTCGCCGGGGCGACTTGCACGTCCTGCGCGTGGACTACTACGACGACGAACTCGACCTCAACGACGCCGGCTTCATCTGGCGCAACGACTACCGCGGGGTCTCGTACAGCTTCGAACGTCAAGACCACCAATCCGAACGATTCCGCGAGGTATTCACCCAGTTCTCGACGTTTGCCGACTTCAACGGCAGCGGCCGCCGGATCGGCAGCGTCGTCGACGTCGCGCGACACTGGTCGTTTCAAAGCAACACCCGCGCCACGCTCCGGGGCGTCTTCCGCCCCGGGCACTGGGACGATCGAAACAGCCGTGGCAATGGCGACTACCGCGTGAAACGACATGCCGGCATCCTGGCCAGTTGGGGAAGCGATACGTCCAGGCGTCTCTACTCCTTCATCGGCGCCCAAGCCCGCACCGAACCCGAAGGGGGGTGGTTCCTCGAAGCCAACATCAGTACGACCTGGCGACCCGTCCCTCGGCTTACAGTCTCCCCGGGCCTCATCTACATCACTCGCGATGCCTGGGTGCTCTGGCAAACCGGTCGGCATTTCGAGGCGTTCGAGACCGAGCAGTGGTCACCACGCCTTCGCTTCGATGCGTTCTTCACTTCCCGTCAGCAGCTACGGATCCAGGCCGAATGGACAGGGCTCAAGTCGCACGGGACCAAACGATTGGCCATCGACCCGGACGGCGACCTCGTGCCGAGTGCCGTCGGAAGGCGTCGGTTCGCCATCAGCAGGATGACCGTACAGGTCCGCTACCGCTGGCAGATCGCACCGCTCTCCGATCTCTTCGTGGTCTACAACCGCAACGCCTCGCTGTTCGAGTCGTCCACCGACAGGAGTTTCCGCGATCTCCTCGACGATGCCTTCGGCGAGCCGCAGCGGGAGGCTCTCCTCGTCAAGCTCCGCTACCGGTTTGGCCGATGATCCCTCGCTCCACCGGTGTCAGCACGGCAAGCCCGGAGCCGTTAACATACGGGCGGGGGATCTCGGGCCGAAACGCCCGAGGCATTTTGCGCAATTGCCACGCGGAGGCGGTGCAGCGGATTTCCCTGTGCCGTCTAACCGGCAAGGACTCTTAGCTCATGCCCATCGGCCCGAACGGCGAGAAACGTCCGCCTGCCGTGATTGCGAACGCGGTAATCAGCATGCGGATTGCCACCGGGCAGGCCAACGAGACGATCGTCAAGAAGCCGACCGCAGCGGGAGTGGAAACCCGCCCCGTTGCATTGTCCGGGAGACGCCCCAGCCGGGTCACCATGCTTGCCGCCGTCGCCCGATGGGGGCCGCCGCGCCGAGCCAAGGGAATGGCGATCGGTGGCGCGTAGCCCCGTAGCGCCCCAAGTCCCGATGAACCGCCTACCCAGCAACAAACGCGCCGCGATACTCGCCATGCTGGTCGCAGGGTATTCGATGCGGTCGATCACCCGCCGCGACGGCGTCAGCATCAACACCGTGGCCAAGCTGTTGAACGACGCCGGTGCAGCGGCGAAAGCCTATCTGGACGAGCACGTGCGACAGATTCCCGGCCGTCGTCGAATCGAGTGCAGCCAGACCTGGGCTTTCAGCTATCCGGCACCTCGCCGAGCCGAAACGTCAAGGCGACCGGCCACCGAAGACACATGGACCCTTGCCGCGATCGACGCGGACAGCAGGTTGATCGTGTCCTGTCTGGCGGGCGACAACAGTCGAAAGACCCGCGCCGGTTTCGTCGAGGACATCCGACGTAGACTGAAAGAGACTCCCGAACTAGCGACGACCGGTCTGCTTGGGAACCGGGACACCGAAGGGAATGGCGGTGCCAGCCGTCACGGCGACAGCACCATGCCAGAACCGGATGGCATACCGCGGATGCCCTCGAACTCGGAGAAACGACGGTTCGAGAAGCACGTCGCGATGGTCAATCTCTACGCCCTGCACTACAACTATTGCCGAGTACACCCAGCTCTGTCCGTGACGCCCGCGATGGCCGCAGGCCTCGACAGCGACATCCGCGACCTTGGTTGGATCGTCGCACTGATCGATGCGCGGGCCAAGAAACCCAACCGTCCCAAGACCTACAGGAAGCGGGCGGCTGGTTCAAACTGAGACACGGTTGGCATTGTGCGCCAAGGGCGCTTGATGTAGGTTGACCCGGTGCCCTACTGCGTCAAGTAACACTGGGGTGCCGAGGTGCGAGCAGCCGAAATACTGGAACAATTGTTGTCGAGAGCGGGTGAAGATCCAGACTTCAGGGCCCGCCTGCTGTCCGAGCCGGAAGCGACCTTGAGGGAAGAGTACGGGTTCGCGGTTCCGGACGGGATGAAGCTGAAGGTCATCGAGGACTCGAGAACGACGTCCCATCTCGTGCTGCCGCCGAACCCTCAACTGTCGCTGGATGAGATGCGCGCCGTCAGCGGGGGGATCGGGGCAATCGACAACACCACCAGCACTTCCGGCGACACCGACTGGCAGAACCACCCCATCTTCCGGGACTAGGAGCGGGAAACCGCCCATTTGACGATCGTCACGGTGATCGTCAACATCGACCGCCAACGCCGCTAGCAGCGCATTGAAGGCGACTCGCCTCCTTGAAAGCGCCACAGGCCCGGCCCCCGGGCCAAAACCTAACTGAGTCGGCGTCGCCTGGCTCGCGTTCAACGAACGCACCGTCGCCAAGGGACTACGGGCTCTACAGGAACCGGTTGTTCAACGACGACGCGTCGAGAAACCGTGCCGAACTGGAACCCATCGACTACCTGACACGCTCCACGACGCCGCGGGGCGGGCTCGTCGCCATTGCACTCGGCGTACTCGCGATCGCCGTCGCGATCTGGCTGTCGGTGGGTTCCATCGATCACAGTCTCTGGTTGACCGGAAAGCTCCTGGACGCGCCGGCAACCGACGCCGAGGACAACGGCGCCCCCAAGGGCCTCACTCGGCTCGAAACCGAAGTCCGTCTCGCCGATGCCCAAGCTCTGAGTCTCGGCGGGAGGATTTTCGTGTTCCGCAACGACTCCGCGGGCACCTTCCTATCCGGGAACATCCGCGGTGTGCATTTCCTAGAGCCGCATTCCGGACGTCCCACGGCGACCCTGCGACTCGACATAGAACGGGATCCATCGTCGGTGTACCTGCCACCCAGCCCCGGCGAGGACCTGCGGCTACGCATACCCATCGGCTCGCAACGACCGATCGAACTGCTCCTCGGATTCGCAAACCCAGGTCGGGCCCGAGGGCCATGAATCCACCCTTCGCCGATCTCCTGCGCCGGCTGCGGCCGGTTCCGCGAACGCCCCTGTACCAACAGATCCAAGCGAGCGAATGCGGCGCGGCCAGTCTGGGCATCGTGCTGGCCCACCTCGGTAGGTGGGCCGGCATGAACGAGCTATGCAGAGCCTGCGGCGTGAGCCGCGACGGGTGTTCCGCGGCGGACATTCAACGCGCCGCCGCGGGGTACGGGGTCGAAGTGACCGGCTGGCAGCGTTCGGCGGACTACCTGAAGGGCCTCGAAGCGCCGGCAATCCTGTTCTGGGAGTTCAATCACTTCCTGGTGCTAGAGGGCTTCCGGAACAACCGCTACTACATCAACGACCCGGCCAACGGCCACTACTCGCTGGACGAGGCGACGTTCCGAGAGCGTTACATGGGCATCGTGCTAATGGTGCGGACCGGGCCGGACTTCACGCCGTCGGAGCGCCCGCTGACGATCCGTGCCCGTCTGCTACCGTGGCTGGGCGAGCATCGCACCCAAATCGGCATCGCTTTCGCGCTGGGTTTGCTGCTGGCCATTCCCACGTTGGCCTTGCCCGAGCTTCTCCGCTACTTCACGGACGCTGCGACCGGTCCGGGGCCCCCGTCAGCAACAGTGGTAATCGGCGGCACGCTCGGCATCGCCGTCGCCTTGTTTGCGATCCTCTGGATACAGCAACGCGTTCTCCTCGCGGTGAGCGTGCGAATCGCACTTTCGCAGTCCGAGCGGTTCCTTTCCGCCCTGTTGCGGCTTCCGATGGAGTACTTCGCACAACGGTTCTCGGGCGAACTGGCCTCGCGAGCCCGCCTGCTGGACAGGATCGCGAACACCGCAACGACGCGGTTGACGCGGCTTGCGATCGAACTGACGATGAGCCTGATCTACCTCGTCTGGATCGCGGCGCAGGACTTGCTGCTCGCCGGGACAGCGGTTGTCGTGGCGTTCCTGAACGTGGCCGTGGCGCGTTCCGTGTCCTACCGCACCAAGCACGAGAACTACCGCCTCCGTCGCAGCCAGGGCATGCTTTCGGGCATCGGCGCCACGGCGCTGAGTCGCCTCGATGCGCTCCGCGCCACCGGAACCGAGGGCGACTTCTTCACGCGCTTATCCGGCTACCAGGCTCTGGAACTGCTCTATCGGCAGCGGTCGGCCGAACTCGGCGTTTTTGCAAACGCGTTGCCGCCGTTCTTTCTCATCGTGGGAGGCGCCGTGGTGCTCGGCATCGGGGGCATGCGCGTCATCTCCGGAGACATGTCGATCGGCGATGTCGTGGCAACCTACTTCGTTATCGGCAACTTCCTGCTGCCGGTCGGAAAGTACGTCGAGTCGATCGGCCTCGTACAGGTCTTGGAGGCCGACCTGCAGCGCGTCCAGGACGTCCTCGATGCCGACCCCGCATCGGATTCGGACACCGTCGAAACGCACCGGGCCAATCGTCTAGTCAGTATCGGTCGCCGCGTCCGCCTCGCCGGACGGCTGGAACTGCGCGAAGTCACATTCGGCTACCGGCCTCACCACGACCCGGTCATCGAGGGGTTCAACC
>JAPOYW010000364.1:0-6186 GCA_026706425.1 Gammaproteobacteria bacterium | reverse complement strand
CAACCTCACGCTCGAACCGGGCCAGCGGGTGGCGCTGGTCGGCCCGAGCGGTTCCGGCAAGTCCACGATCGCGTCGCTGATCGCGGGCGTCTATCGGCCTTGGTCCGGCCAGGTTCTATTCGATGGCCACGAGCGCGACGAGATACCGCGCGAGGTCGCCATCGACTCGGTTGCCCACGTCAACCAGCGCGTGAATCTCTTTTCCGGCACCGTCCGCGAGAACCTCACCATGTGGAACCCAACAGTCCCCGATGCGTTGGTCGTCGATGCGGCGCAGGATGCACACATCCACGACGAGATCGCCCAACGTCCGTTGGGCTACGACACGACGATCGAGGAAGGGGGCCAGAACTTCAGCGGTGGCCAGCGCCAGCGGCTGGAGATCGCCCGGGCGCTCGTGCCACGGCCGTCCTTGATCATCCTCGACGAGGCGACCAGCGATCTCGATGCCGCCGTCGAAGCCCGCATCGACGATTCGCTGCGCAGGCGGGGTTGCGCCTGCCTGATCGTGGCCCACCGGCTGAGTACGATCCGGGACTGCGACGAAATCCTCGTCCTGGATCGGGGCAGGACGGTTCAGCGAGGCCAACACGAAGAACTGATGCAAGACGATACGGGCCTCTACCACGACCTGGTCACGGCCCAATAGGGCTAGCGGGCATGGGCGACATCAGCCGAGACACACACCGTGCCGCGTTCCCGCTGACCGGCGACGGCACCGCTTGGCGCGTCGACTCCGGGGCGGTCGACGTCTTCTTCGTCCACGCGAACAACGGCGTCGTCAACGCCCCCTACAAGCACGTCCTTCGCGCCACGGCGGGACACGTGATCTTCGGCGTCGACCCCCTGACCTTGGGCGACGATGGCCAGCTCGAATTGTGGGCCCGGGGGTTGCCCGGTTTCACACTGCGGGAGACAACCGTCGGCAAGCTGATCGACGGTGACGCCGAAACCGACGTTGCCGCGGAAGTCGACCATTGGATAACCAGCTTCACGGACTCGGTCGCCAGGGACATCATGCCCGTGCCTCGCGCCGATGCGTTCGCATCCCGGGGTCGGGTTCCGCCACTTCAGGCCGGCAAGGTGGTATCCGCGCGGGGTGGCGTCGTGTGGCTGTCTGGGCTCGGTACGGCTTCCTATCTCGGTCTGGTCGACGCCGCCGACAACGAGAGCGATTGGCTCCCTCTTACCCTGCAAGGCTGGTTGACGGTATCTGGACCCCAGGAAGGTCTCGTCGCGACTTCGAGCCGGCAACTTCGCGACGACGGATTGCTCGAAGAGGCCCTAAGCAGATTCCACCGGCGATTGCTCGATGCCGAGCGCGTCAACCGGCTGCTCGCCGTCGTCGACGAAGCCAACCTCCAAATGGACCGCTCGACTCTGCGGCGCGAACACGAGGAGCAAGCCCGAGTCGAACTGAGGCGTCTGTTCGAGCAGACCAGTTCCGACGCCGCCTTGCCGACGCTCCACGAAGCGCTCCGGGTCGTCGGCAACTACGAGGGCATCGAGTTTCAGTTCCCGGATGCCGATCCCGACGACAGCGCCGGCGATCCCGTTGTCGAAATCGCCTTCAGCTCGCGGGTACGGGCCCGCGCCGTGCGGCTTGAGTCGCACAAACGCTGGTGGTTTGGCGACAACAGCGCCCTGCTCGGCTTCCACGAAAACGGTTCCCCCATTGCACTGCTGCCTGGTCGTTTCGGTCGCTACAAGCTGCGCGATCCCGCAACACGCAAGACGACCGCGGTCAGTCGGAGCATGGCGGGCAAGCTGCACAAATACGCTTGGATGTTCATCCGCCCCCTTCCCGACCGTCCGGTCAAGGCCAGGGACGCCTTGAAAATCTTCGCGAACAAGATCGGCATCGAGTCGATCCGCTACGCACTCAGCGGACTGGTCGCAGGCCTGATTTCCTTCGCGCCCGCTGCCATGGTCGCCATCATCGTCGATTGGCTCGTTCCCGCCCGGAGCGACGCCTTCCTCTGGTTGGCGATCGCCACCTTGACACTGCTGGCGGTGGCCGGGGTGCTCGTCCAGCTTCTGCAAAGTACAACCCTGCTGCACGTCGAAGGACGCGGCGCCGCACGGCTGACCGCCGCTGTCTGGGACCGTCTGCTGCGGCTCAAGCGCGACGATCTACGCGGATTCAAGGCCGGCGAGATCTCGCAACGGGCATTCGCGGTCCAGGCGCTGCGCGAGAGCCTATCCGGCGTCGTCTCCGGCACGGCCAGTTCGATCCTCTTCCTGCTGCCGATACTCGGCCTGTTGTTCCTGTACGACCCGACGCTGGCCACGACAAGCCTGGCCTTGGGAGTCCTCGGGCTGATCGTCGTCGCGAGCTTCGGGTTCCGCCAAGTCACCTGGCAGCGTCGGTACCAAGATGCGCAGCAGACCTTGGCGGGCAACATGTTCCAGTTCGTGAACGGCATCGAGAAGCTGCGGGCCACCGGAGCGGAGAGTTCCGTCTTCGCATTCTGGGTGCGCGGCTATCTCGACAAGAAACAGGCCGAGATCAAGGTCGAACGCTTGAACGCCCTGGCGACCGCCGTCACGGGATCGCTCCCCATGTTCGCCGCTGCCTGCCTGTTCGCCGTTGTATTGCTGCGGTCAGGCAGACCCATCGAGGTCGGTGCATTCCTCGCCGTGTTCGCGGCCTCGATGACCTTCTTCAGTGCGATCACCCGGCTGGGCGGCTCGGTCGGCGTGGTCGCATCGCTCGTTCCCGCCTACCAGCAACTCAAGCCCCTGTTCGATCCTTCCATAAAGACCCGGACGTCCGCGAACGTCGCTCCCATCCGCCGGATCCAAGGCGAGGTGCGCCTCGACCATGTCACATTCAGCTACGAGGAGGACGGCCCCCCGGTACTTCGGGATGTCTCCCTGCACGTCCGGTCCGGCGAGTTCGTCGCCATCGTCGGCGAATCCGGGTCGGGCAAGAGCAGTTTGCTTCGCCTCATCCTCGGGTTGGAAAAGCCATCAACCGGGGCCGTCTATTTCGACGAGCGAAACCTGCTGTACCTCGACGACCAGGCGCTGCGCCGCCAAATCGGCGTCGTCATGCAGAACGGCTCGCTGCAGCCCGGGACGATTCTCCAGAACATCGTCGGAATCAACAGCGAGGCCTCGGTGGAGGATGCCTGGTCGGCGGCCCGCAAGGCCTCCCTGGCCGAGGACATCGAGGCGATGGAAATGGGCATTTACACGCCGGTCGGCGAACACTCGGGGATGTTCTCCGGCGGCCAGGTGCAGCGGATCCTCATCGCAGCCGCCCTGGTGCGGAACCCGAGCGTCATCCTGCTGGACGAGGCCACCAACTGGCTCGACAACAAAAGCCAGGCGGAGGTCATGCGCAGCATTGCCGAGATCGCCGCGACCCGTATCGTCGTCGCGCACCGGCTGTCCACTATCAGGAACGCCGACCGCATCTACGTCCTGTCGCGCGGCCAGGTCGTGCAAACAGGGACCTTTGAGGAACTAGCCGCCGCGCCGGGAATGTTCCACGACCTGATCGCACGCCAAGTGACGTAGGGACGGTCGGTCGCGGCGAAGCCTGCGTCAAGGCGCACTCGGGTGGATTGCCAACACGGCGTCGTCCTTGATCAACTGTTTGAGGAAGTCGTCGATGAACTCGTCGGAGAACCGTCCCCGGCCGACGCCTTTGAATTCCTCCACGGACAACGACTCCGCTCCGGCTAGCGCACGCATCAAATCAAGACATCTGAGGTCGAACTCCCGCTCCATGCCGTTGGCCCGCAGCACGAAAGACCCCTTGGCGGGGCACGTTTCCATCGCGGCGTGTCGCCGACCCTTGAGCGAGAGTCGGAAGCTGCGCCATAGCGGCGACTTCCAAGGCTCGATATATGTCGACAGCGACGTCCTGGTTGCCTCCGTCCACGACGCCCGGATATCCGACGCGAAACGATCACCGACATCGGCGACCAGTTGTTCTCGGATGAGCTCCACCAATCGTTCGAAATAGTCCCGTCGGCTTGCCTCGTCCGCGGCCAGGGGCGTGTTCTGGCGGAACACCTCGTGGTCCAGGAGTTTGTTTTCCAGCCATCGAAGGACCCAGGTTCCCGTGATCGGGCGCGTGTTGAGCGTCAGGTGAATGCTGCCTTTGCCGTCATCGGCCTGGTCGACCCGCGCATCGTGCCACCACCCCCGCGGAACGTAGAGCACGTCCCCCGAGGTCAACTTGCCCGACCACACCGGCTCATCGGGCCGCTCCACGTTCGGCCGGTTGTCCAGCGTGGTCGGCAGGTTCCGGGTTTCTCCGAAAAGGTGCCACTCCTTCTCGCCGACCGCCTGGATGATGTAGACGTCGTGATCGTCCCAATGGGTTGCGAAGCCCCGGGTCGACCGCCACGAGGCGTATAGATTGACGTTGACGTAGGTGGCGAGGCCCTGCTCGATTTCCTCCGCCAATTGCCGGATCGGCGCATGGTAGTCGTGAATCGCGTTTGCGATGAACGTGGCGCCGCTGCGCAGGAAGTTGGCCAGTTTCCGGCCATCGACCCTCGACACGAACGGACCCGGCTGGCGCGTGCCGAGACCCAGGTTGTCGACTTGAAACAGGTCGTTGCCCACCTCCACGCCGTCCATGATGACGTGCAACTGCGGCGGCCGTAGATTCCTGTTGCAGATCGCATCGTTCAAGCCGTCCCAAGTGATCAATCCGGCAAACCGGTCATCGGTGCCCCGGAAAACCAACGGCCG
This sequence comes from Gammaproteobacteria bacterium, assembly GCA_026706425.1. Lineage (GTDB taxonomy): Bacteria > Pseudomonadota > Gammaproteobacteria > Pseudomonadales > Azotimanducaceae > VXYL01. Next base: position 1,473 of record JAPOYW010000364.1, on the reverse strand, counting down.
GGGCCGGCGATATTGTTCGGTGTAGAAATCCGTGACGTCCAGCGGCGCAACCAGCCGGGCGATCCCCACCGCGTCGAGCGCGCTACCCCCCGCGTCCAACTCCTCGATGGACACCTGCGTCGACTCAACCGGGGCAACTTCAGCTTCGGACTCCAGGCGAATGCTCAACTTGGGCACACCCACGCGCTTCGATATGAAGCTCAAGACCGCCTCGTCGTGGCGCTGTTCCCGACGGTAGACGTCATAGTCGATGGGTCCCGCCGAAGCGTGTCTCTTGCCGAGGAACATCTCGCGCGCCTTCGGGTTTCGATCGGGCATACGGCTCAAGTTGGAATGCTCGGAGCGCCTTCGATCATACCGCAGGCGGAAACGGCGGCCAGGCGTATGTGTCAGTTTGAACTGGGCGAAGCCACGACGATCGTCGGTCCACCACCCCGCAAGGGACGGTCGCGATAGTCCTTGGGATGCCTCCGGGCGTTGGCGTTGTGCTCCCGCCAGAGCGCCACGAACCAGTCGGGCACGGCTCGGTCGCCGCATTGTTCCGCAAGCCGGTTCATGTAGCCGATCTGTGCATCTTCTAATCGATGGAAGTGCCGTTCCGCCACACCTTCCGACCGCAGGCGGGCGACCTCCTCGCCATGTTCCCGCCGCCGGTCGTCGAGATCCAGCAAAGGAAAGCGGCCGGCGAGGGAGCGCGCCCACCATCGGGCCTGGCGCTGGAACAGGGGGAACGGGACGATACGAAACGGCAGTCCGATGAACGCTAGCGAGGAATCCTCGACGGCAACCACTTGCCGATAGAGTCCTTTCACCCAGTTGTCGCCGACCGACACCCAATCGGAAGCGAGAAAGGGAAACCGGTACCAGTAGCCCGTGCAGAACAGTATCGCGTCCACCTCGCGTATCCGTTCCCCGTTCGTCAGGACGACATCGGATCCGTCGAAGTGCGCTATCGGGGGGCAACGCCTGATCGGTCCGGCTTGTTCCGAGAGCGGCGGCCGGTTCTCGAACAACCGCCCCGAGAAGAACACCTCGGCGACTTGTGCCAACTCGCTGGAAAGATCACCGCCGGACACCGACGAACCGAGCACGACGAGGCGCTTCCCCGCGAAGGCATCCGGACGCCGATAGTTGTGACTGTGCAGCGCGACTCCCGGGAAATCCGCGAGCCCGGGCAGTTCCGGCACACGTGGTTCGGAGAAATGTCCGTTGCACACGGCAACGGCGTCGAAACGCTCGCCGTCCACGAGCCAGCCATCGCCCCGAACGACATTGCGCACCGGATCACCCAGGCGAACCAAGTCGCCAACGCCGGTGTCGGTCGCGAAGCGACGCAGGTACTCGAGAACCCGAGAGTGGTGGGGGTAGCGCGGCCAGTCGTCGCGACCGCCGCCAGCATCGTCGAAGGTATAGCCGTCGAAGGCCATCAGGTCTCTCGGGAGGTTGACGCGCATCGATGCGTACAACGAACCG
>JAPOYW010000406.1 GCA_026706425.1 Gammaproteobacteria bacterium | reverse complement strand
GTTCCCTATCATGTTGGTACTTGGCTACAGCATGGCGACGTCCTGGCTGAACCGCGTCCGGCGGGCTAGAAGGAAGGAGGCGACATGACGCTGAAACTGATCGTCGCGCTGGTCGACGACGCGCGCACCGATGCGGTTATCGAGGCCGCCCGGGCGGCCGGGGCAACCGGCGCCACGATCATCACCGGCGTACGCGGCGAGGGACTGATACCCCAGAAGACGTTCCTCGGCCTCGACCTCTGGGCGTCCCGCAACGTCATTCTCTTCCTCGTATCCGCGGCGAGCGCCGAGGAGATCCTCGCGAGCATCGGCCGCGAAGGCCGGTTCGACACCGAGCCGGGCACCGGTGTCGCCTTCCAGGTGGATGTCGAGCACGCCATCGGTCTGCGTACGCAGTTGCCCACCATCATGGGGACAAAGGCGGAGGCCTGATCCCGGCCGCCCGTCCCCTACGTGCTTCTGCGGAGTAGCGGGCTAGTCTTCCGTAACCACATGATTTTCATGAATCTTTTTTGATCCTTAGCAACTAGCCGATCCCACCAACGATCACCTTCCGTGCCAACGCCGCCCTCGGCCCATCCGCCGACCACGCCCCACCCGCGAACGCATCCCCGCGCCCGCCAGCAGTCCGGTCACCGTGCGGGGTCGGTGCGAATCAGCCGGGCGGGATCGACCGGCTTGCCCCGGTCGCGGACCTCGAACCTGAAGCGCCGTGCGTCGCGGCCGCCGGCCAGCCGCGCGATAAGATCCCCGGGTCGCACAACCGCGCCCTCAGCCACCGTCGGCGGCACGTTGACCGCGTAGGCCAGGAGATGGCGGTCGTCCGCCTTCACGATCACCAAGTGGGCATAGCCGCCGAGGCCGGGCCCCGCATATACCACGACGCCTCCCGTCGCGGACCAAACGGCGGCCCCGTCCTCGAGTTGATACACGACGAACTTCGACTCCGCGTCGAATCCGCGCACCGGCTCGTCCGGTACCGGCCAGTGCCAGCGGCCCGGGGCCGACGTTCCGACCGGATCGTATCTCCGCGGCGGCTCCGCGACATCGGGATCCCGGCCATCGCGTTCCGCGCGGAACGGGGCCACGGGGGACTCCGTTGCCTCCGGCCGTTCCGGCGCAGGCCGCGGCACCTCCTCCCGCGATGCGGCATTGTTCGGGTGCTCCGCGGTCGACGCCCGGCCCGGCGCGGGCAGCTCCAGCCGCTGCCCGGGTCTGATCAGATACGGCGGGCCGATCCCGTTGGCCGCCGCGATCTCCCTGTAGTCCACGCCGTGCCGCCAGGCGATGCCGTAGAGCGTGTCGCCTCGTTCCACGACGTGGACCTTTGCCTCCACCGGTTCCCCGGACTGGACGGGAGGCGCGGTTTCCGGCCGGTTGGCGCAAGCCGCAGCCAGGAACGCCAGAAGGACGGCGATGCCATGCCCCACCGCGCGCGGCGCCCCGGCGGTCATGTCCCGGATGCGGTCGACTGTCAACGTGCACGAACTGCCGGGCACGGCGGTCAGGAACGCGACCAGAGGTTGATGACTTTCGTCTTCCACGCGGCTTCCACGGGGTCCCGGGACCACAGTCTCCGCGATCATGATCACCGTGTCGCGGATGTCGTGCAACAATCCCGCATGGAGGCCGCCCGGAGATGGGCGGCGTCTAGCCGTCCGCGCCACGACACAGCCGCTCCGCGTGCGCGAAGTTGCCCTAACGATCCTCGTGGTACGTGTCGACGAAATCTTCGGGGTACCCGCAACCTGCCACGCTAGCACCGGTCGGTTGGCGGATTCGCTATCCCGCCTCGTCGCCCGTGCCGCCGTACCTCGCCAACAGAGCACCTACCTCTTCGGTCACCTTCGGGTCGTCGTCTTTCGCTCTGCGGAGTATCTCAACGGCTCCCTCGCGATCGAAACGGCGATGGTGGAGAAAGCGTCGGCATCCGGGGCGACTCTGACGTCGGGGCGTTGCTGCAGCATGCCAACGAGTTCACTCGCCGCCTGGTTGGCGCAGTCCCCCCTTCGGCACCGACCCGGTAGACCTCTTCGCGCGGGTCCACTCCGGACAGGGCGGGGAAGTGGAGCACAAAGCTGCCGCCCGGGGCCGACGCGCAAGACGCGACAGCCAGAAGAAACAGCGCCTGGACTCCTGCCCGGTTGGTCATTTGCGTTTTGCTCCCACCCGGTCCGCCCAGCAATACCCGCCCGACGTTTCCGCGCTCTCCACGACCCAATCGGACACGCGGATCTCGATGTTGCAGGAGAGCCCGACGCCGATGGCACCCGTCACGTCTCCGCTTGCGGCGGGTCCGGAATTCGCAGAGTGCCGGCCATGCTCGTAGAAGATCATCCCCTCGCCGTCGTTCACGTCGAGAAGCTTGGGCACTCCGAACGTGTGCAGCACGTCGGGCACGCTTCTGCCCGCGACATCCCGCGACAGTCCGGTTCCCGATCACGCCAGCGCGAGTTTTCGCCATTGGTCCATTCCTCCTTCCGCCGAAATTCCTGGAACGTTCCGCCCGGCGCAGCGAACGTTAGCCGTCCGGGGTAGAGACCGAGTCGGACCCGCTCCGTGGTCTGTGGCAACTGTAAACCAGTCGCCCAGGTTCTAGTGTCTGTCTCCTGCGCCCTTGTTAGCCGTCAATATCCCGTTTGTCAAAGAGTTGAACAACGATACGGTGCTTGGTGACGCCTCGTGAATTCGAGGCCAGAACGTTTCAGCAGTCTCGTCGGCGCAGACTCCTAGGTCGTCAGGAATCGCAACGCCGACTCGGCGCGTTGGTGGATGCCGAGCTTGTATTTCTCCAGATCGAAGTCTCGGTTCTTGCCCATGGCGCCGACGAGGTACCGCTTGTAGACACCCTGGGCGATCGCGCCAAGTCGCCAATGGGAAAACGCCCGGTAGTAGTTGATGCGCGAAAGGTCGCGCCCGGTGCGTTCCTCGTACACGGACAGGACGTAGTCGCGTCCCGGAAAGCCACCGATGCCGGTCGGACTCTCCCCGGCGCCCCGATCACCCGGTTCGGTCCAGTTGTTGAGCAGGTATCCCACGTCGGCCAGCGGGTCGCCCAGGGTGCATAGCTCCCAGTCCAGCAATGCCGCCATGCGGCCGTCGCGGAGAATCATGTTGCCGATGCGATAGTCGCCGTGAACGATGGCCGACCCGATCTGTTCGGGCATGTCTTCGTGCAACAGGCGTTCGCTCTCCTCCATCTCGGGTATCTCGTGGGTTTTGGTCGCTTCCCATTGCTTGGTCCAGCGTTTGAGCTGGCGCTCGATATAGGCCTCCTTTCGGGCCAGGTTTCCAAGGCCGACATCGTCGGGGTCGATCAGGTGAAGTTTCGCGAGTACGTCGACCACGTCCTCGCCCGCAGAGCGGCGTTCACTTTCGGGAACGGTCGCCGTCGCTTCGGCGTCGTGGGGAACGACGCCCTCCACGAACTTCATGAGGTAGAACGGCAAACCGTTGACGTTCTTGTCCTCGCACAGCCCGAAGGTCTCGGGCACGGGAACGTCGGTATCCCACAGCGCCGAAACGATCCGGTGCTCGCGGCCCATGTCGTGGGCGCTTTCCAGGATATGACCCAACGGCGGTCGGCGCAGCACGTAGGCTTCGCCCCGGCGGTCCACGAACTTGTAGGTCAGGTTCGAGTGCCCCCCTGCGATCAGGGTGAACTCGAGCGGCGGTTGCAGACCGTCGATCCGTTCCGCAACCCAGGCGGTGACGTTTTCAATGTCGATGCCTTCCACCGCTGCCATAATGCTCCCCAAACCGTCCTTGCCGACAATTCGTTCTCTTAACCGTTTCCATTGCGAGCCGTCAACAATGAAAACAGCCGTGAGTCCCCGGGCTAGCGGATCCGCGCCCGCGCGCCGTTACGATGTCGTGGTGGTCGGCGGCTCCATCGCGGGTCTCGCGGCGGCGATGGCGTTCTGCCAGCGCGGGTTGACCGTGGCCTGCGTCGAGCGCGACGCCACGCCCATGCCCGCCGATCATCTGCTGGCATTCGAGCAATGGCGCCGCGACGGCGCCGGGCAGATTCGCCACAGCCATGTCCTGCTCGCACCGCTGGTGAATGCGCTGCGCCGCGATCTCCCCGGCTTCTTCGACGTGCTGACCGCCGCCGGCGCGGAGGTCCTCACCTTCAGGGACGTGGCGCGGAACACCTTCGAAGACCCCGAGTTCGTGCCGGGCGACGACGCCATCACGTTCCTGTCCTGCCGTCGCGCCGTGTTCGAGTTTCTGCTGCGCCGCTACATGCTCGACACGCTCGGTCGCGATGCCTTCGCGTTCATTCAGGGCGACGTGCGCACACTACATGCCAAGGCGGACGGCGGCGGCCGCCGGGCTACGGGGGTCACGGTCAAGACCGGTCGCGGCAGCCTCGAACTCAACGCCGGGATCGTCGTTGACGCGAGCGGTCGGAATACCCGGGTTGCCCGATGGCTCGGCGCGGACATCGAACCACCGGCTCTCGAGGAACATCCTTGCGGAATCTTCTACACGTCGCGGTTCTATCGTCTGAAAGACGGCGCCGACTACCCGCCGCTGGACGGCCGCGCGTCGCTCGCCGGTGGCGTTGCCGGCGTCGACCTCGGCTACCTGAAGGCGGGCATCTTCCGCAGCGACAATCGAACCTTCTCCATCACCCTGGCTGCCGACCCCGAGGACGAGCCGCTGCGCGTCGTCGCCCGGGAACGCGGATTCGACCTGGCAACCCGTGCCGTCGATGTCGCGCGGCCCTGGGTGGAGGAGTCCGTCTCGGCACCCATCAGCAAGGTCTACCTGTACGGCAACCTCGCCAACTCCCGCCGCCGGTATGTACGCAGCGGGCGCCCGCTCGTACGCGGGCTCTTCGCGATCGGCGATGCCGCCATCCACACGAACCCCATCGCCGGGCGGGGATGCGCCTTGGCCTGGCTTTCCGCGATCGAACTCGCCGAGACACTCGAAGCGGAATCCGACCCCGCGCATCGAGCGGCCGATTTCGAGGCGCGAATCGAGCGGCTCGTGGTGCCCTGGTACGAGCATCAGGTGCAACGCGACGCCGAAGCCCTGGCGCTCAACAAGGCCCTGCAACGGGGCGAAGATCCTTTCGACTTCCATCGTCCCGACGGCACGGTCGACGAGGAGATCCGGCGCCGAGTGATCTTCCGCAAGGGGTTGCGCTACGCCACCAGAGAGAGCATCGAGGTCATGCGGCTGCTGTTCCGCCAGGTGAACCTGCTCGATCCTCCCGGCGTGCGAGACGAACGGCCCGACCTAGCCCGTCTTTTGTTGGAGGGCTACCAGAAGACAGCCGGCGAGGACGATGCTCCGCGTCCAGGCCGGGCGGAGTTCCTCGAGGCGGTACAGGCACCATGACCGTAACGTGGCCATTTGCCACCTTCGCCAGCATGCCGCCGGTGCGCATCGAACGCGCCAAGGGGGCCTATCTCTACGACGCGAACGGGCGCGAGATTCTCGACGCTGCCGGCGGCGCCATTGCGGTCAATGTCGGCCACGGACGCCTCGAGGTGGCCAACGCGATGCGCGACGCCGCCGTCGAATGCTCGTACGCCGTCCCGCCCTGGTTGACGCCGCAGCGCGAGCGTCTGATCGAACGCCTGCTCGGCGACTGGCTACCGTCCGGGCTGACCCGGGTTCACCTCACGGCCAGCGGCTCGGAGGGCGTTGAGACCCTCGTCAAGATCGCGCTCGAATACCATGCGGCCCGCGGGAGAGAGCGAAAGACCAAGATCATCGCCCGCACGCCTTCCTACCACGGAACGACGCTTGGCGCCCTGGCGGTAAGCGGTCACGAATCCCGCCGGTTCGGACTCGGCCACGTGCTGCCCGCGACGCCCGAAGTGCCCGCTCCGTACGCCCTGCGCTGCCCCGACGCCGACGTCGGCGGCTTCTGCCTACGGGCATTGAAGAAGAGGATCCGCCAAGAGGAACCGCAGACCGTGGCGGGAATACTCGCCGAACCCATCGTCGGCGCCAGCGGCGGCGCCCTGATACCGCCCGACGGCTACTGGCAGGCGGTCCGGGCGCTTTGCGATGAACACGACATCCTGCTGCTCACCGACGAGGTGATGTGCGGCTTCGGCCGAACCGGCACTCGATTCGCCCTGGAGCGGTGGGGGGTCGAGCCCGATGTCATGGTGGCGGGCAAGGGTCTCGGCGGCGGCTACGCGCCGATCACCGGGGTATACGGCACAGAAGCGGTGGCACAGGCGCTCGAACAGGCCGGCATGAACGTGATGTTCCACACCTTCGCGGCCCATCCCGCCGCCTGCGCCGCCGCCGACAAGGTGCTCGAGATCCTGGACCGGGAGTGCCTCGTCGAACGGGCCGCCAAGACGGGAGAGACGCTCAAGACCCAACTGGCGGAGGCATTGGCCGACCACCCCCACGTCGCCGAGGTGCGCGGCGCCGGGCTCCTGATCGCCGTGGAGGTGGTCGAGGACCGCGGATCGCTTGCCCGCTACGGCGCCGATGAACGCGTCACGACCCGGATCACCTCGAGCGCCTATCGCCGGGGCGTGTCGTTCTACCCAGGCGGTACCGGCGCGCAACGCGACATCATCATGGTCGGCCCACCGTTCAACATCGGCGAGCGTGAAGTCGGGCGAATCGTCGAAACGCTCGTTGCGGCCGTGGACGAGGTGACACTGGACTGAGCCCGTTTCGGGCAAGAACGACGGCGCTAAGGGACATCCGGCGCGACATCGTACGTGTCGCCGCCTAGCGCCCGCCAAGCGCAGGCAAGCGTGCTAACGATGCCCCAAGTGAGCCCCAGAACCACGCCGATGTCGAGCGCTGCACGCCATGGTTGCGGCAGCATGTGGACGACTACGATCAGCACCGCGATGCCTGCGGTCAGCGCGTAGATGCCGATCAAGCGCTCCCGGGTGGCCCCGAAGTAGCCCATCGCGAACAGGGGCGCGAAAACGACCGGAACCGCCGACGGGTGGCCCCGCAACCACCTCAGTCGCGCCGCCACCCGAGGTGAGAACGACCGTTGGAATCCGCGTAGGCCTTCGGACCAGGCCATGAACACCGCGTTGCCGGCCGCGACCGCAACGTGCTGCCAGGCCCACGGGTGTTCAAGACCCGCCGCCACGACGCCGCCCAGGCGGTATACCGCGAACACCAACAGGGCGATCAGGCCCGCAAGCCCCCAGGCGGCGCCGACGATTCCCAGGATTTCCGTTTGCCTTCCCGGCACCACCAGCCGCAGCTTCAAGTTGAAGGGATGGCGCAGTCTACTCGCCTTGCCGGGGCCGGCTCGCGGCGAAATCGACTCCCATGTCCTGTCAGGCGGTTTCGTGGCGCTACGAGCCGGCGTATCGGCTTGCGAGCGCGGCGGCGAGATCCTCCGGGAACGAATCCGCACCGGTGTCCAGGGTGCCGACGAGCTCGCTCAGGTGCTGGTTGTCCTCGCGCCCGTCCCAGACCTTGCGGTATTCGCCCGACCCGTAGCCGTTGGCCTGCCGGAACACGTTCAGGACGTTCTTCGCGACATAGGTCTCGTAGAGCTCGTCGAAGGTCAACGGCAAAGCGCGCATCAACCCCGCAAAGGCGTCGATGTCGAATCCACGCAACGAGAGGCTCGATCGGGCAAGCTCCTCGACCGCAAGACGGAAGTCCAACCGCGTCGGCTCGGCGAGAGATGCCAGCAAGCGTTTCGCGAGGGCTTTGTTCATCTCGCCTGCCCGGATGAGTTCCGACAGGCCGAAATGCCAGATGTCGACCACTTCCAAGACCACCTGATCGCGGTCCACGGCGTGGCGCTTCCACCACTTCCAGCCGAAGTGGTCCAGGAGCTCGGCGCATTCGACCCATACCGCCCGATAGTATTCATGGCCCTGCTCGGCCCACTCGGGGTGGATCTGCTCGTTGTGGCGGCACTGCATCGCGGCCATCGAGGCCAATCGCTTCCAGGTGTCCTCGACCGACATCCACTCTCCGTCGTTCCCAACGCCTCGCTGTATTGTGCGGCAACGCCCAGGAGTCTTTAACCCCAAAATCCCATAGGATCGGGGATGGTCGTAAACATTTGGCACAGCGGCCTTGAGAGCGTATCGTCCGCATATTGCGCATCGGTGGAGGATCTGCCAACGGGATCCGCCGACGTACCAGGAGACAACATTTGAAGATCTATGTCGGCAATATGCCCTACGCCGTGACCTCGGACGAACTCTCGGAGCTGTTCGCCGAGCATGGGCACGTGGCGGAAGCCAACGTCATCATGGACCGAGAGACAGGCCGTTCCAAGGGATTCGGTTTTGTCGATATGCCTAATGACGCCGAAGCCAAAGATGCGATCAACGCCTTGAACTCCTCGCAGATGAGCGGCCGGACGTTGCGGGTCAGCGAAGCACGGCCGCGGTCAGACCGCGGCGACCGCGGCGACCGTGGCGACCGCAGCGACCGCTGGCGTCGCTGACGCCGTCGTCGCTCTCGCGACACAAGACCGTATCGGGGCGCGATAGAGCGTCCGCGGCGGCCCGTTGAAATCCGGCTGCCGTGGACGCACATTAGCGCGAGTGAACAACGCAAACCCGATGCGTCGTCCGCGTCGGAGGGCACGACCATGGAAAAGCTGCCGCTTCTGCCTCTGAAAAACGTCGCCGTATTCCCGGAGTTGATCCACGCTCTCATCGTCGGGCGTCCGGCATCGCTCGCGGCCGTCAAGGCAGCGGTCGAAAGCAACCGGGAAGTACTGACCGTCCTGCAGAAGGACCCCAACGACGAGCGGCCGGCCCGCGACGGACTCTACGACATAGGGACGGTGGCAACCGTCACGCGGATCGAACAGCGGGACGGCGGCGCCCAGGTGATCGTCCGCGGTGTGCGCCGGGTTCGCCTGCACGGCATGGCAAAGGCGAACGACGGCGGCGACGAGTCCGCGTCGTGCGTCGGGGTTGAAGTCGAGGGCCTGTCTCTACCGACCCTGCCCGATGAAGCCGAGGAGCGCGCGAAGGCTTCGGCGTTGATTCGCGACAACCTGGACACCGCCCGGCGCATCGCCCACATGGCCTCCCCGCAGAACGCCCAGAACGCCGATCAGATTTTCCAGCAGATGGTCGCCACCATCGACGACCCCGTGACCCAGATGTACCGCATCGTCGTGCTTGCGGACAACGTGGAGCAGACCGAGAAGCAGAAGATTCTCGAAATCGACGACATCCAGCCGTTTCTCGAAGCCATCCACCACCTTCTGCGCCAGGAGATCGCCATCGTGGAGATGCGCCGTGATCTCGAGTCCCAGGCCCGGGAAGGCATCGAGCAACAGCAGCGCGAACACGTTCTGCGGCATCAGAAGCGGGCGATCGAACAGGCGCTCGGCGAAGAAGACGACGACGAGGACATCGCCGAACTCCGCAAGCAGCTGCGCAATGTCAACCTGCCGGACGACGTCCGCAAGGAAGTCGACCGCGAGCTCAAGCGGCTGTCGAAGATGTCCACCAATGCGGCGGACTATCAGGTGGCGCGGAGCTACCTCGAGCTGATCGCCGAACTCCCCTGGAACGTCATCACCGAGGACACCCTGGACCTCGACCATGCCCAGACCGTCCTCGATGAAGACCACTACGGTCTCGACGATGTCAAGGAGCGCATACTCGAGTCGCTGGCCGTACTGACACTGAACCCCGAGGCCAAGGCTTCCATTCTCTGCTTCGTCGGTCCGCCGGGTGTCGGCAAGACCTCGCTCGGCCAATCCATCGCCCGCGCCATGGGTCGGAAATTCGAACGCATGAGTTTGGGCGGACTGCACGACGAGTCCGAACTGCGGGGCCACCGCCGGACCTACATCGGCGCCATGCCCGGCCGAATTCTCCAAGCCGTCCGCCGAGCCGGCGTGCGCAACCCGGTGCTCATGCTCGACGAAGTCGACAAGCTCGGCCGGGATTTCCGCGGGGATCCTTCGGCAGCGCTGATGGAGATTCTCGATCCGGCCCAGAACAAGGAATTCCGGGACAACTACCTGAACCTCCCCTTCGACCTGTCCAAGGTGTTCTTCATCACGACCTGCAATCATCTCGACGGCGTACCTCGTCCGCTGCTCGACCGCATGGAGGTGCTCGAACTGACCGGCTACAGCGAACTCGAGAAACTGGAGATCGCCCGCCGCTACCTGATTCCCCGCCAACGTGAGAACGCCGGGCTCGAAATGGAACAGCTCGACCTCACCGACGACGCCCTCTCCTGGGCGATCCGACGTCACACGCGGGAGGCAGGCGTGCGCGAACTTGATCGGGCGATCGGACGCCTCGCGAGCAAGCGCGCCCGGCAGATCCTCCAATCCGAGTCGACGATCGGACCGATTACCGTGGACGACCTGCCCACCCTGCTCGGACCCGAGAAGTTCAAGACGGATAGACAGCGCGAGAACCTCGTCGCCGGCGTGGCGCCCGGCCTTGCCTACACCGAGACCGGTGGCGATGTCCTGTACGTGGAGGCGACGCTCACCCACCGGGACGACAAGACCATCATCACGGGGCATCTCGGCCAGGTCATGCAGGAATCGGTCAAGGCGGCGCGATCCTACATCTGGTCCGTGGCAGACGAACTCAACATCGACCGTTCCACCATCGAGGAAAACGGCATCCACGTCCACGTTCCCGCCGGCGCCGTTCCCAAGGACGGCCCGTCGGCCGGTATCACGATGGCCACCGCCCTGGCGTCGCTCTACAGCAACAAGCGCGTGCGCGACGACATCGCGATGACCGGCGAATTGACGCTATCCGGTCTGGTCCTTCCGGTTGGAGGCATCCGCGAGAAGGTCCTCGCCGCGCATCGAACGGGCATCCGCCATGTGATACTGCCCCGGGACAACGAAGCCGAACTCGCCAAGCTCCCGACCCCGGTGCGCGACGAAATGACCGTCACGCTGGTCGACAGGTTGGAAGACGCCGTCAAGGTGGCAATCCCCGACTTGGGATCCTTGCCAGCAATCCCCAAGACCCGATAGCCGTCGTTACAGGTCCCGGACGACGCGCACACCCCGCGTGTTGTTGCCGCGATTGCTCAGCGAACGGTAGCTCACCGTCACCTCGCGCGGCGACGAATCCCATGCCCCGCCCCTCAGGACATGGGTTGCGCAGTCGCCGGTTCGGGCGCGTTGGTCGGCCGGTGCGTTGCGGTAGTTGTCGCGCCAGCAGTCCGCGACCCACTCCTCGACGTTGCCCAGGATGTCGTACACGCCAAAAGGATTGGGATGAAAACTCCCTACGCTTGCCGAACGCACACGTCCATCCGTGCAGTCGGCAACATCCGCCTTGCGAAATTGGCTCGCATACGCCGCGTCGGCGATGTTGGCGTGGACGCAGAGATCCTTCGGATCGACGCCGAAGTAGTACTTTCCCGTCGATCCGGCTCGCGCCACGTACTCCCACTCTGCCTCGCTCGGAAGGCGATAGCGGTAGCCCGTCTCTTCGCTCAGCCACTCCACATAGTCTCTGCCGTCTTCCCAGGCAAGACGAGTCATGGGAAGTCTGCCTGTCGACTCCCGGGGAGTGGCGTCTTCCGGTTCAAGCGGTTTCGAAACCGCCGCAGGCATACCCCGGGCGGTTCGGTACCGGTCGTAGTCGTCGCGCGTCGTCTCGAATACCCCGATGGCAAACGGTTCCTTGATGGCGACGGTTCGAACGGGCCTCTCGTCCGCCGCACCCGATTCCGAACCCATGCGAAAACGCCCGGTGCCGACAATCACCAGAAGCGGTCCCTCCCCGCCCGATGCCAGTTTGTCCCGGAACCGCCGACCCGGTCGAATATCGTAGGCTTCCAGTCGAATGACGTGCTTCAGCGGTGTCGGTCCCATGGCCACCCGGCGGTCGCAGGGCCC
>JAPOYW010000434.1 GCA_026706425.1 Gammaproteobacteria bacterium | reverse complement strand
GGCCTTCATCGTCGCGTCGTCCACCGTCGAGCGCGAGTGGGTGCAGCGGAGAGGGCGGGTTTTGCGCATGCATCCCGGCAAACCCTGGGCGGTCGTCCACGACTTCCTTGCCCTGCCGCCGGCAGGAACCGTTCGACGCGAACGCAGTCCTTCGATCACCAGAATCGTCAGGACCGAGTTCGGGCGCGCCCAGGCATTCGGCCGACACGCGCAGAACGTCGCCGGCGAGGACGGCCTAGATGCGAACCTTGCCCGCTTCACCGAGGCGTACTGGCCGCGATCAACCGCAATCCCTTCGCTGCTCGACAATCCCGGCGACACCGCCCTCGCCGACTCAACACCGAGAGGAAGCCTATGGTAAGCAACTTCGAGCGGATCTACGCCGAGATAGGGAAGGAAGCGAGCCGTATCGCGCCGACCTACGGAGTCGATCCGGAATCCGTCGTGGACCTGATCATGGCGATTGTCGATCTGGAAGATCAGAACCGCGTGAAGTCCCTGGCGCGGATCAACCAACGAGTCCGCACGATGATCCAGAACGCCGCTCCGGTTAACACGGAGGGTCGCTAGATGCTGCTCGTACGACGGATCGAAATCTCCAACTTCGTTTGCTTCGACGACATCGAGATCACGCCGTCGACGAATCCGGACAGACCCTTGACCGTCGTGAGGGCTGAAAACGGCTCCGGCAAGACCACGCTGCTGCGCGCGATCCGCTGGGGCATGTACGGCGAGCGGGGGCTACCCGGCAATCCGGGCAGCTTCTCCCTGCATCCGGCGTCCTGGCAACCGGACGCCGAAGGCATCGAGACCCGAGTCTCGATTCTCTTCGAGACGGACGGATCGAGCCGCCACCATCTCGAAGGCAGGCCAACCACCACCGAGTACGAGTTGCGGCGATCCGTAACCACGGTACGCAAGAAACCAACGTCAAAAGGCGATCCGGATTTCCAGCGCATCCATGAGGACGCGAAGCTACTGGAGCGAGAGCGCGACGGCTCCTGGGCTCCGCACGAACATGGCGTGCGTAGCGTGATAGACCAGCTGCTGCCTTGGAGCCTGCGCGACTTCTTCGTCATGGATACCGACGAAGCTGCGGACTTCGTCGGCGGAAGCGAAAACAAGGAGATTCAGCGCCACGAGGTCATCGGCAAGACTTCGTATGCAGTGCGAGCGCTCTTGGGCCTCGAAGTCTTCGACGAAGCGAAGAAGCGCGTTGCATCGCTGCAGCAGACCTTCGAGCGGGATGCGACCAAAGCCACCCGAAACGCTGAATTGGCCGGGAAGCAGGCGGAATTGGATCAGGTCCGCGGCAGGCTAGCCGAAATCGAGACAAGGCTGGAAAGGAACCGCCACGAAAGGGCCGACACCGACGAGCGACTGGCCCAGGCCCGCGGCCGGCTGGAGTCCCTCATCGGCAGCCTGGCTGCGCACGATCAGCTTCAGGAACGACTGGTGGACAACGAGCGGCACACCAGGAAGGCCAGCGAAGAACGGCGCAGCGCCGCCGGAGAGCTTTCCGGCGATCTGACGCGAATCGACCTCTTGGCCTCCTTGGCCAGCCGCGAGGTCCGCGATGCCGAGGCGCTGCTTCAACCGCTCTACGACGACGGTTCGATCCCGGTTCGGCATCTTGACTTCGTGAGGCGCCTGCTCGAGACCGGCACTTGCGTCTGCGGTCAGGATCTGTCGTATCCGGGTATGCACACTGATCACGTGCAGCAGGCGATCGACAGTTCGGCCGGGCAGCAGGACCGCGCCGATTATCTCGCCGAGGTTCTGCATGCCGCGACTGCCTTCGGCCGGCATCGGGACGGCGAGGAATGGGAGCAACGCACGGACGATCACACGCAAACCGTCGGACTCCTCGACCAAGAGCTCGACAACCTCGCGCTAACCCGCAAGGACATCGACGCGCAGCTTGACGACATCGACGAAGACGAAGTCCAGAACGTACGCGGACGCATCGAGATGCTTGAAAAGAGCCTCGGCAAGGTTGCCCGCGAAATCGTAAGCGACCAGGAAACCTGCGAGCAACTCGACAAGGACTCGAACAAGCTGGAGGCCGACATCCGCGCCGCCCGACGTCAGGAAGCGCATGCCCGGGACCTCGAGCGCTACGAAGAGACCGCAGACGTGGTCGTGCAGGTCCTCGAGCGAGCCTACGCAAGCATCGAGGCCGAGCAGGTGCGCGAACTGGATGCCGAGATGAATGCCTTGTTCGAGAGGATGGCGGCAAACGTGGTCGACGACGAAGCGGTCGAGGACAACCGGCACAAGGCGACGCTAAGGATGATCGCCAGGGTCGGAGTCCGGCCCGTGGAGGACTCGGCGGGGGAGTACGAGATATTCGCGCTGAACAGCCG
This sequence comes from Gammaproteobacteria bacterium, assembly GCA_026706425.1. Classification (GTDB taxonomy): domain Bacteria; phylum Pseudomonadota; class Gammaproteobacteria; order Pseudomonadales; family Azotimanducaceae; genus VXYL01. The sequence continues at coordinate 9,501 of JAPOYW010000434.1, read as the reverse complement.
TGGCAGATCGATGCCGCCGACGGAGATCAACGGCGCCTCGCGCAGAATTCTCGCCCTCTCGTTCGTGCTGGCGTTGTGCAAGGTCAGCCGCACCCAGGCCCCGCTCGTCGCCGACTCGCTACTGAATTTCATGTCGGGTTCCGTGCTGACGAACACGCTGCGCGTGACGGCGGAAACGGCGAGGCAGCCCATGCTTCTCCTCACCCCTTCGGATCTGGAGTCGCCAAACGAGATCGAGGTCGTCGAGCGCTACGCGGGCGCCACCTACACGCTGACCGGGCAGTGGCAACACGTCGACCAAGGCGGCGACGTCGTAAACCAAACCGACTACAGGCAGGTGGCGCTCCTCTGCGGCTGCGGTCCGCGCCAGTTCTGCGGCGTATGCGAACGTCGAGGCCAGGCTGAGGATCCGAAGTGGTCCCGGCATCAGCCACGGGAGGCGCAGCAATGAGCGACTACTTCTCGGACCTTTTTCGCGCAACGAGCCACGGCCTCGTCCTGCCGCGCGACCACGAGGACGCGATCAACCGCTACGTAGCGAAGAGAGCAACCGACCGCGAGAATGTCGAGAATCGGCCGTTTCCCAGGAAAGTGGACTTCTGGGCGTTCTGCATTGCTACGGCGCTGGCATTGAAGCTCGAACCCCGCGACGGCGTTCCATCCCGGTGGGGTCAGAAGTTCATCGACACGCCGCAGGGGGTCATGGCCGACGACCTCTGCTCCCTGCTCGCCGTCGTCGCCGTGGCCAAGCTCGGTCTGGACGATCCGGGGGTGACGGAGAGCGGGCGGATCATCGAGCTGGCGAACCGCCTGGCCGCCGCCGGCTGCCCCGAGGTGCTGCGCAAGCTCGAGAACGGTCCCTTGAACACGACTCCCCTCGACCAGGCGCTGGATTTCGCCCGCTCGCTGCAGGACGCGGCCCGCTGCGGAAATCGGACTGGGAGCAGCCCCTGATGTTTACGCGCAGGTCGCATTTGGCAAGGGTCGCGCTGGGGATTTCGCTGCTCGCCGGGCTCGCCGGCCGTGCGAATTCCGAACCATCCGAACCATCGGGCTCGACCGGCGAAAGCGGTACCGACGCGCCGTCTGCGGCGATCTCGGACGGGTCCGAAAACCGTCCGAGTGAGCGTACTTGGACTGTGACGTGCGGCCTCCCGCAAGATGTCAACCCGAATTCCAAGCTCCTGCCCGCTGGCGGATACACCGGGCCTTGGCCGGGAGATCCCGGCAGCGGACACCTCGAGGTGAAGACGCTCATCCGCCGCGGTCCCGAAGGCGAAGTCGTCTCCGAGATGTGGGTGCTTTCGCGCTACGTTGGATGGTGGAAGCTGAAGGCAATGTGGGTGCATCCCGACGACTTGCCCAAGCTCGACTTGTCCAAGGTCATCGCTGGCGTGGTTGAAAAGACGACCCTGCCCGAGATACGCCAGATCATCGACTCCCCGTTCCTGTCGCAGCCCGCCGTCGTACGCGGGGGGAACGCCGACGACGAGAATCTGGTGGACGGACAGATCCTCGCCCTGATGCCAGACGCCTCCCGATTGCGGTGCGCCCCGCAGACGGCAGGAGACGACTGACCGCAAGACTACGCCACGGCCCGCAGCAGGTTGCCGACGATGCGGTTCAGATGCACGAGCGAATTGCACTCCTCCGCCTGGTGCACGTAGGCCGTGTACTTGCGCATCTCGGCATCGCCCACGTTCCAAGTGTTGCGCGACTCCGGATTCAGCCAGATGACGCGCTTCGACCGATCGTACATCTCCTTCAGGATGTCCGTGCGCGGGTCGCCGTAGTTGTTGCGCGCATCGCCCAGGATGATGATCGTGGTGCGGTTGTCCACCTCGTCCATGCAGAGCTTGCGGAAATCCTGGAAGGCCTGGCCGTAGTCCGTGGATCCGCCCGAGTAGTCGCGCAGCGTCTTGGCGATGGCATCCTCGATCTTGTTGCGTTCGAAGAGTTCCGTGACCTCGGCCAGGTCCGACGAAAACGCGAACGAGCGCACCTTGGGCATCACTTCCTCGAGGCTGTAGAGGAACATCAGCATGAACCGGGCGTAGGCCGCGACCGATCCCGACACGTCGCAGATGGCGAATACCTTCGGCCGGTCCACCTTCACCGATTTCCAGTGCAGGTCGAAGATCGAGCCGTCGTAGCTCATGTTGTGCCGCAACGTCCGAGAGACGTGCAGTTGGCCCCGCTTGAACACCTTGCGCCGCCGGGAATGCAGCGCCGCGAGCTTCTTGGCCATGCGCAGCACGATCTCCTGGATCAGGCGGAAGTTGCGGTGCTCGATGTTGGATAGCTTGACCTTCTGCAAGAGGTCTTCGCGCAATCGGCGGCCGGTGGCGTCGGCGTGGAGCAGGAACTGCCGCTCGACGTAGTCGCGCACCAACTCCCGCAGCCAGTCCCGGCGGCGCTTCAGTTCCTGGCCGAGGCGGCGCTCCGGGACTTGCGGGCTCGCGCGTAGCTCGGCGATCTCACGAACGAGATCCGCGAGCCCCATGGCATCCATGATCTTGCGCGTGTAGAGGCCCTTCTGGGTGAATACCTGGATCTGGGTGAGATCGGCCTCCTCGGCTGCTTCCGCCATCCGCATCGTGAGCTCGGTGGTGCCTTCCTGCATGAGCAAACGAGCGAGCGCGGAACGCGGCTCGGCCATGGCGCCGGGTCCGAGGTCTTCCTCCTCTTCTTCCTCCGCCGCCGCGTATTTGCTCTTCTTGCCTTTGCCGGGCGAGCCCTTGCCGCCACCGAGACCCTCGCCCTGGCCTTGGCCCTCGCCGCCGCCTTCGCCGTCTTCGCCGTCACCGTCTCCGTCGACGGCGACGCTCTGGCCCGCCAAGTCCTCGAACGAGAAGAACTGGTCGAAGGTGGTGTCGAAGGTCTCCTTCTCGTCGGCGGTCTTGGGCAGCACCAGCGCCAGCGAATCCTTCAGGAACGCGCGGTCCCGGTAGCCGACCAGTCCCACGGCATTCATGGCGTCGAGGGTCTCCGCCGGGGAGATGCGCACCTCGGCGTTGCGCAGGGCGGCGATGAAGTGGGTCAGCGTGCGGTCCATCGAGGACCACCTTAACGACTGTGCGCGGTGGTGGCGAGCGCGTTACGCGCGTACCTTCGGCCCGACTCCGTCTGTCCGAACAGCCTTGTTCGTCAGCGTGGCGATCTCGGCATCCACGTTCTCGATGTCCTCCTGGAACTTGAGGATCACGTTCAGGGTGTCGCGGACCAGGTCGGGATCGAGGCTTTCCGTGTGCAACAGGAGCAGCGTACGCGCCCAATCGATGGTCTCGGAGATCGCCGGAACTTTCTTGAGGTCGAGGTCGCGCAGATCCTGGATGAAGGTCACGAGTTGCCGACGCAGTTCCGGCGGGATGTCGGGAACCCGCGCATGGATGATTCGCTGCTCGAGATCGGCGTCGGGGAACGGGATGTAGAGGTGCAGGCAGCGGCGCTTCAGGGCGTCGGAGATCTCCCGGGTGTTGTTGCTGGTGAGAAAGACGATGGGCGGTTCGCGATGCGCCTTGACCGTGCCGATCTCGGGAATCGACACCTGGAAGTCGGAGAGGATCTCGAGCAGCAGCGACTCGAACTCGTGGTCGGATTTGTCCACCTCGTCTAGCAGGAGCACGCAGCCGTCCTCTTCGCGCAACGCTTTGAGAAGCGGGCGGGGTTCCAGGAATTCCTCCGAGAAGAAGATGTCGCCGAACTCGTGCAGCCTCGACACCGATTCCGCAAACCCCTGGGCCCCCTGAAGCACTTCGTCCAGGGTTTCCTTCAGAACCTGCGTGTAGAGCAGTTGCTTGCCGTACTTCCACTCGTAGATGGCCTTGGCCTCGTCAAGACCTTCGTAGCACTGCAGGCGGATCAGCGGCAGCGCGAACATCTCGGCGGTTGTCTTCGCCAGTTCCGTCTTGCCAACTCCCGGCGGGCCTTCGATGAGGACCGGCTTGCGGAGGTGGTAGGCCAGGTAGACGGCGGTGGCGATCTGGTCGCTGCAGATATAGCGGTGCGCCTCGAAGCTGTCCTTCAAGGAATCCACCGACTCCGCCAACTGCTCGATATCCGCCACGGATCCTCCGAACCGCCGCCACGACTTCGACGGCGCAAAAGCGGGCCATTATAGCGTCCACTTCTCCGGCAACGTTGCGGCAGCAACCGGCGGTAACCGTCGGTTTGCCGCGCCGGGCCGGTACGGCGACAATGGTCCGGGTGAACTCATCAGAAGTTAGACCCCTCGACGGCGTACTCGTGGTCAGCCTCGAACAGGCGGTTGCCGCGCCGCTCGCAACCTGCCGTCTCGCCGATGCCGGAGCGCGGGTCATCAAGCTGGAACGCACCAACGGCGATTTCGCCCGGGCCTACGATACGGCCGCGAACGGTCAGTCCGCCTATTTCGCGTGGCTGAACCGGGGCAAGGAGTCCCTCACCGTCGACATCAAGAACGAGGATGATCGGGCACTCGTTCTGCGCATCCTGGCCAAGGCCGACGTATTCATCCAGAACCTGGCGGTCGGTGCCGCGGCTCGGTCGGGTTTGGGATCGGAGGATCTGCGCGCGCGGTTCCCGCATCTCATCACCTGCGGAATCTCCGGCTACGGCGAGACCGGCCCCTATGCGGACATGAAGGCCTACGACCTGCTCGTGCAGGCGGAGTCCGGCCTCGTTTCGGTGAACGGGGCCCCGGGACCGTACGGCCGGGTCGGCATTTCCGTGTGCGACACGTCAACGGGGCTCGCAGCGGCGCTCGCCATCAACGAAGCCCTGGTCAGACGGCAGCGCACCGGACTCGGTTCGGAGATCAAGATTTCAATGTTCGACGTCATGGCGGATCTGATGGCGGTGCCCTTGTTGCACCACGACTACCTGGGCGCCGGGCCCGAGCGCATCGGATTGGCGCATCCGTCCATCACGCCGTACGGCGGGTTCGTCACCGGCGATGCCGTGACCCTCGTGATCTCCGTTCAGAACGACCGCGAATGGGAGTCGTTCGCCACCAACGTCATGGGCCGCCCGGAACTGGTCGAAGATCCCTGCTACGCCACCAATCCCGCGCGGCTGGAACGACGCGAGGTGGTGGACGGGATGGTGCAGGAGTTCTTCGGCCGGCATACGCGAGCGGAGATGGAGGACAAGCTCCGGACCGCCCGAATCGCCTACGGCGCGGTGAACGACGTAACTGGCTTGTCGACCCACCCCCACCTGCGCCGGCTGACGGTCGACTCGGAGACCGGCGACGTGGAAGTTCCCGCCCATCCGAACGCCGCCGCCGTTCCGCCCAAGTCGCCACGGCTACCGCGCCTTGGCGAGCACAATGAACTGAAACGGCAGGAATTCAGCGATTAAGGAGTCCCGATGCCATCACGCCGCAAGCTGATCGAACTGGATGCCGACGAGGTCCGCGACTACCTGGATGCCCAAAAGACGCTGATCATCGTCGGCAACGGCCACAACGGCTATCCCCACCCCATGCCCATGTGGTTCGCGCACGACCCCGACGGAACGATCCGCTGCACGACCTTCGGCAAGAGCCAGAAGGTTCTCAACTGGCGCCGGGATCCCAAGGCAACGCTGCTCGTCGAGAGCGGGGTGGAGTACGCCGAACTAAAAGGCGTCGTGATCTACGCCGACTGCGAAGTCATCGACGACCTCGACGCGGTCAAGGACACCCTGGTGGCGATCAACTCCCGCGGCCGGGATCTCGATGACGATGCGAGGAACAAGCTCCGCGAAGCTGTCTCCGGGACCGCAGCGAAGCGCGTCGTGCTAAAGTTCACCCCGAACCGCTATGTCACCTGGGATCACGCCAAGCTGGGTGGCCGGTACTGACACAAATCCTTAAGGCCAACGAAATGGACATCTCAATAACCTACTGCACTTCCTGAGGCTACAAGCCCAAAGCGGTCAGTTTGGCTGCAAAGATCAAGGACATCCTCGGCGAGGAGACCTTCATCATCGAAGGCGCGGGCGGCATCTTCGACGTCAACGTCGACGGCAAGCTCGTCTACTCGAAGCACGAGACCGGGGAATTCCCGGACGAGGACTCGCTCGTCAAGGAAATGCAGGCGCTGTAGCCTGGCGTTCCGACCGGTTCCCGACCGGATCAGACGCCGCTCCGAACCCGCCGCGCCGATTCATCAACGGGTCGGCGGGATGTTGTTCGCGAAAGGCGGTCCAGGCGAAACGTCACGCGAACGAATCTGCTGTCTCGATCCTGGAGGAGCTCGGGTTCCGTCCCGTTGAACGTTCGCATTTCCCGGCTCATGATGGGCCATCCGCGACCCCGCTGCTCCATGTAGCCCAATCCCTCCATGAGATGGGCCATCGACTCGTTCCGCGACCGGGGGTTGGCACCTGCGAGGACGTTTTCTACGCGCATCTGATTCGGGAGCGTGCCGGGGCTCGTGACGTCGACACGGGTTTCGAAGACCTCAAGCAAGACCTTCGATCCGGTAACCGCGTAGTCCCGGTGCGTAACGGCGTTGACCAGGGCCTCTCTGATCGCGATGCGCGGCAACAGGTAGCGGTCCTTCCTGGCTAGTTCCGCGTACGACTCGAACCGACCCAAGCCGAGGAACCACCCGACCGCTCTTTCTACCTGCTCGTCGAGACGACCGCCGGCCCGTCCAACCTGCAAAACGTCGGCTGCCCGATCGTCGCCGGCGTAGGCCACGCACTCGATGCGGAAATTACGCGTTTGCGGATAGCGTTGGGGATCCCTGCCAAAGGCGAGCACGCCGTAGAGGGTCGCGCACAGTTCCCCGCCGACCTCGGCAAGTACGCCTCGATTGCGCAAATCGCTATGGCTGTCCGGTTGGGGATCCGCCATCGTGTCGAACCCCAGGCGCTCCAGGAACGAACGAAACGCCGCCAGGTCGATGTGCGCTGCGTTCGCATCCTGAATCGCCCGCTCTTCGGTGAGGATGTAGCCGAACGTGATGTAGAGATCCTGCAGTTCCACGGCGGACGGTTCGACGCTGCTGCGTTCGCGGCGAGTCCAGACCCGACCCGCGCAGCGCATGGGCTCGAACCCGCGCTGGCGCACGACTTCAACCCAATGCACACGTCCCCCCGGGGCCTCGTGGTAGCCCGTCCGGGCAGAGACCGGTGAACTGCAACCGGATTGAAGGAACGACGTCAGTCGTTCCCGGACCGACTCGGCACCCTCCTTGACACCGACGATTTCCCCTCCGTCCGCGACGCCGAATACGACGACCCCGCCGTCGGCATTGGCGAAGGCGCAGATCGCTCTGCCAACGGTCGACAGATCGCCAAGGCCCCGTTTGAAGTCCGTATGCGGGCCTTCGCCTTCTTCGATGCGCCGAAGAACCTCCGGCCACTCCATCCTGCAATCCTTAGGAAGTCGTCCACAGTCCACGCCGCGATACCCGTTCAGGCAGCCCAGCGTCGGGAAAGACCCTGCCTCATGCCCTGTCCGCTCATATCGTAGCCGAAGGAGCGAGTGATGAGCACAGACACACGCGGCAAACGGCTGGCGGCGGTCGCGGGAATGTCCGCGGTCCCGTCGGGTCCGGATTCTCCGGCGGTCGCCGAGGCGTGCGCCAGCGAAGCTGCGAGACCGGTTCGGAGCTGCCCGTCCGTATGAACGGCTAGCCCGACTCGTAGGCCTTGTCAATACCTGTACGTTTCCGGCTTGAACGGTCCTTCGGCGGAGACGTTGATGTAGTCAGCCTGCGCGGTCGTTAGCCGGGTCACGACCCCGCCGAAACCTTCCACCATCAACTCGGCGACTTCCTCGTCGAGCTTCTTTGGCAGTACTTCCACACCCACCGGCGCCCGCTGGGCGGGATCCTGGTCCGCCCAGCGTTGTTCGTAGAGGTGCATCTGGGCCAAGACCTGGTTCGCGAAGGAACCGTCCATCACCCGCGACGGGTGTCCCATGGCGTTGCCGAGGTTCACCAGGCGGCCTTCGGACAGCAGGATCAGGTAGTCACCGGGGTCGTCGCTGCGGAACACCTGGTGGACCTGGTCCTTCACGACCTCCCAGCGCCAGTGTTCGCGCATGTAGGCGGTGTCGATCTCGTTGTCGAAGTGGCCGATGTTGCAGACGATGGCGCCCGGCTTGATGCTTCGCAGCATGGCGGAATCGCAGACATTGGTATTGCCGGTGCAGGTCACCAGCAGGTCGGTCTGTCCCATGAGCCGTTCGTCGATGTCCTCGATCCGGCCGGTGTTGTTCCCTCCGACATAGGGCGACACCACCTCGTAGCCGTCCATGCAGGCCTGCATCGCGCAGATCGGATCGACCTCGACGATGCGCACGATCATGCCTTCCTGGCGCAGGCTCGCCGACGAACCCTTGCCGACGTCGCCGTAGCCGACCACCATCGCGCGTTTTCCCGCCATCAGCATGTCGGTGGCGCGCTTGATGGCGTCGTTCAGGCTGTGCCGGCAGCCGTAGCGGTTGTCGTTCTTGGACTTGGTGATGGAGTCGTTGACGTTGACCGCCGGCACCTTCAGTTCGCCGTCCGCGAGCATCTCGTAGAGTCGATGGACCCCCGTCGTAGTCTCCTCGCTGACTCCGTGGATGCCATCAAGCATCGCCGGGTACTTCTCGTGGATCATCTGGGTCAGGTCGCCGCCGTCGTCGAGCAGCAGGTTGGCGTCCCACGGCTTGCCGTCCTTGAGTATCGTCTGCTCGATGCTCCAGTCGTACTCTTCCTCGGTCTCGCCCTTCCAGGCATAGACGGCGATGCCGTCGGCCGCCATCGCGGCCGCCGCATGGTCCTGTGTCGAGAAGATGTTGCACGACGACCAGCGCACTTCGGCCCCCAGTTCGACGAGGGTACGGATCAGCACCGCGGTCTGAATTGTCATGTGGATGCAGCCGATGATCTTCGCGCCGGCAAAGGGCTTGTCGGCCGCGTAGCGACGCCGCAACGCCATGAGCGCCGGCATTTCGGCCTCGGCAAGTGCGATTTCGCGGCGACCGAAATCGGCGAGCGCCATATCGGCGACTCTGTAGTCCGTCATGGAATGGCTTGTCGCGAAGGGAACGCGCACCATACCAGCGAAGTCTCGACCGGCCAAACTCGGCGATCGTGCGCGTGCCTTCCCGGCGTGTACCACCGCCTCGATGTAGCGCGATGCTTCCATGGTTTCCCGATAGGCAGTGAAGGCGGCAGCGAACTGCGTTGGGATCGGCAACGCCGGGAACCGTCAGCGCCAGGACCGTGCAAATCGCGAGTGTCCGAAGCCCACGAAGCTCATCTCATTCTCCCTTCGCCCAGACAGCGACCAAGATCGCGTCCAGGCGAGTGCATCCGGTCAGGGTGGCGAGAAAACCACCGTATGCCGGACTCCCGGTACGGCCAGGGGCTGGTCGTCGACGAACTGCGGCGCGTAGCGAATACGCTCCGCCAAGGCCAGCGCCGCGGACGCAAACGCCCCGCCTCCCCGGGACTCGACCACGAGGGGGTGCCTGACATAGCCCTCGGCATCCACGGTGAACTCCATGGTTACCGAGCCGATGCCGGCGTCGGGGCC
>JAPOYW010000284.1 GCA_026706425.1 Gammaproteobacteria bacterium | reverse complement strand
CCCCTTTGAAGTGCCGAAGAGAACGTTGCCTGGGCCGCGGAAGGTCGCGGCGCACAGGCAATAGGCACGCTAGCGAGGGTTTATGAAAATGCCGTCACAGGTTCGTGACGATCAGGTGACGAATGCAACAACCGGGTTGATACGCTCGCGGTTCGTTGGGACGGGCCCTTTACGGGCACCACGAAGCCGCCGCAAACCGTTGCCAGGGACTTGGCGGGACAGGACAGTACGGAGCTGATTCAGCCCCGCGTCCGGATTTGAGTAGCTGCCCCTGACGAGCTGCCGACGGCAAGGCGGTCGGCAGCCCTAAAGGACAAATACGATGTTGGCGTTAGCCCCCTTCTGCCGGGGCTTCGGCGTCGGCAGCTTCGGCTTCACCCTCGCCGACCTCGGCTTCGCCCTCGGCCGCCTCGCCTTCGGCGGCTTCGCCCTCGGCGGCTTCGCCTTCAGCCGCTTCGCCCTCGGCGGCTTCGCCTTCAGCCGCTTCGCCCTCGGCGGCTTCGCCTTCAGCCGCTTCGCCCTCGGCGGCTTCGCCTTCAGCCGCTTCGCCCTCGGCGGCTTCGCCTTCAGCCGCTTCGCCCTCGGCGGCTTCGCCTTCAGCCGCTTCGCCCTCGGCGCCTTCCTCGCCTCCGGCCTCCTCGGCTTCGGTGATTTCGGCCGCAGGAACCGTGGGTGCCTCTTCCAGCTCCGTCGCAGGAACCGCCTCGGCTTCCTGGACCTCCTCGGCGGGCATAGTCTCTTCTTCCGCTGCCTGTTCGCAGCCAGCCAACCCTACGACCAAGAAGCCGGCGAGAACCACGCTCCCTACACGAGAGCTCCCCATACCGGAAAGTGTGCCGTCGATCATGTTTGAAAGCGTCATAATTGCTCCTCCCAACTCAAGCCGGCCATACGCTCGGTTCTCGTCGATGCGGCGTGGAAGCAACTCCGACGGCCTTGCTATGGTCGCAACGGTGAGCATATAACAGATCGAGCGCCGCTGCGAAAGCGTCTCGGTTCGTCGCAACGCGTCTGAAAGCGTCCAAAGGGAGGACCCGATGCCCGCTGTCTTGAAGGGCGGCCCCACGTCGCACATCTACTTCTCGCAGCGACTGCGCCTGCACTACGTGGATTGGGGCAACGAGGATGCGCCGGCCATGCTCCTGGTGCACGGCGGGCGCGACCACTGCCGCAACTGGGACTGGGTGGCGCACGAACTGAAGTCCGACTACCACGTCATCGCGCCGGATCTGCGCGGCCACGGGGATTCCCAATGGCTGGTGGGCGGTGCCTACACGACCATCGACTACGTCTACGACATTGCCCAGCTCGTGCGCCAGGCTCGCCTCGAGGAGGTCGTGGTGATCGGCCACTCCATGGGAGGGTCCGTGTCGCTCGCATTCGCTGGCCTGTACCCGGAGAAGGTCAGGAAGCTCGTCTCCATCGAGGGCATGGGAATGTCGCCCGCCACCGCGGACGACTCGACGCCGGGCCATGAACGCCTGCTCGGCTGGGTAGACAACCTACGCCAGCTGTCGGGACGAATTCCGAAGCGCTACGCGACGCTCGAAGACGCATTCCACCGGATGTACCAGGCCAACCCCCACCTCACCGAGGACCAGGCCCGGCACCGCACCATCCACGGCAGCAACCAGAACGAAGACGGCACCTACAGTTGGAAGTTCGACAACTACATGCGGGCGTGGTCGCCGTTGGGCCTTTCCGCCCGGCAGACCGTCGGTCTCTACCGGCGCATCATCTGTCCGACGCTGTTGGTCCACGGTGCCGAGTCCTGGGCGTCGGACCCGGAGGAAGACGGCCGTCTCGAGTATTTCCGGGATGCCCGGTCGGTGGGCGTGGAGAATGCCGGTCATTGGGTTCACCACGACCGCCTGGACGAGTTCCTCTCGATTCTCCGGGACTTCCTCGCCGATGAACCAGGCGCTTGACGCGCTGATCGCCGCGATCCACCGCGCGCCGCGCAGCGGCGTGTTCACGGTCACCGGAGGCGGGTCCGGCTTGCTGTCGAGTCTGCTCGGCGTGGGTGGCGCTTCGGCGACGGTCCTGGAAGCGAACATCCCCTATGCGGCCCGGTCGCTGCACGATTGGCTAGGCACGGAACCCGCGCAGGCCTGCAGCGACGAGACGGCGAGATCCATGGCCGTGCGCGCCTTCCTGCGGGCCGTGCAACTGGGTGGCGACTTCGGGTTCGCGGTCACGGCGTCTCTGGCGACCACGCGACCCAAGCGCGGGGCGCTCCGGGCCCATCTGGCCTTCCAGGATGCGTTGAGCACGAGAACTTGGCGCCTGTCTTTCGAAAGATCCGCAGCCGACCGCCGCGAACAGGAGCGGGCACTCGCCGCGGTAGCCGTCGAAGCCCTCGGCCACGCGCTGGACGTCGGCGACGCGCCGCGAATCGCCGGAACCCACGCGCGGGGCGACGAGGCGCTCGCCGAGCTGATGCTCGGCAAGCGGGGGCGCGTCGGCGACGTCGTCTACGATGCGGTGCTGCCCGGTGCGTTCAACCCGATTCATGACGGACATCGGCTCATGCGGGCGGATGCCGAGCGACGCCTTGGCCGGCGGGTGGGCTACGAGCTCTCCATCGCCAACGTGGACAAGCCGCCCCTCGACTACCTCGAACTCAATACGCGGCTTGAGCAGTTCGAACGCGGGGAAGTGCTACTGACCAATGCGCCGACCTTCGTCGACAAGGCCCGCACGCTCGGGGGTGTCGTTTTCGTCGTTGGGACCGACACGATCCAACGCGTGGCCGAGTCGCGTTACTACGGCGGCGAGGAACAGCGTGATGCCGCGATCGAGGAACTCGCAGGGCTCGGGTGTCGGTTCCTGGTATACGGCCGGCTCGTCGGCGGCGCGTTCAGGGACTTTTTCGAATTGACGTTGCCCCCGTCGCTGGAGGCTATCAGCAGTGGCGTGCCCGAGTCCGAGTTCCGAAGCGACCTGTCGTCCACGGCGTTGCGACAAGAACGCTAGGCGCTCGGACCGACGAGGCCCCCGGGGCGGCCCTTTGGCGCCCGACAGGGCGCGCGGGACGAGCCCGCCCCTCCCATGAAACAAACCCTACACCCAACCAGTGGGGGGCTTTTCTCGGGCGGGCCGCGGCAGGAGTCTCAGTCTCCCATACGGGGTCGCGGACTGCGCCGCGCCACCAGTGCCAAAATGCCGATCACGGCCCGGACCAAACTCGCATTCGGGCGAAACGCACCATTGGGCGCACGGCCTCTGGCCCGAGAAGTCGAATCGTACGCGAGATGCAGTGCGATGGAGAAGGCCTGACCTGTTTCCTGCCCGTCTGTGGCCCGGTCCCCGGGGTGGAAACTCGCATGGAACAAACGCCGAAGGGAGCGCCCGCTCTGACGAGCGGGAACGACCGTGGCGTTTGTTCCATGGGCTTACTCGGCGTGGCTGGGCCGGAGGCGGCGCACAGCGAATGGCGAAGGCGCGTCCTTCGGACGCGGCCGGCCCTGGCTTTGGGGCGCTACGGCGACCCCTCGAGATCCTCGATCCGTTTGGGGTAGGTGTCCCTCAGCAGCCGCGACAGCGAGCGGTCGGCCAGCAACCGGCCGCCGGTTTGGCAACGGGCGCAGTAGTTGGATTCGTTTTCCGACTTGAGGATGCGCTGCACGGGTGCACCGCAGACCACGCAGGGCTCGCGATACTTGCCGTGGACGGCCATCTGCGGGTGGAACGCGGTGACCTTGGTGGGGAACTTCCCGCCCGTCTCCCTGCGCAGCGTGTCCGCCCAGCGCGTGAGGACGTCGCGGCAGGTGTCGAAGAGCTTGCGGGCTTCCTGCGCCGTCATGTTCCTGCCGAGCTTGAACGGGGACATTCCCGCCTCGAAGAGGATCTCGTCGCTGTAGGCATTGCCGATGCCGGCGAACACGCGTTGGTCGGTGAGCGCCCGCTTGACGGTGTGGGGCGTCGATCGCAGACGTTCGAAGAACGCCTCGAACTCGATGTCCAACACTTCCAACCCGCCGGGATCCAGCGCTGCAAGGTCGGCACGACCCCGCACCAGCCGCAGCGATGCCCGGCGTTTCCGGCTCGCCTCGGTGAAGATCAGCGACCCGTTGTCAAAGTCGAAGGCGGCGAGGCCGTTGCGCTTGGGGACGGGCTTCGGTTCGTCGTACCAGCGCAGGCGGCCGGCGATCATGAGATGCATGACCACGAAGAACTCGTCGGCCAGTTCCAGGACGATCTGCTTGGCGAGCCGACGCACGTCGACGACCTCCCGGCCGACGATCTCGTCCACGGCGGGAGAGACCGATCGCAGCAGGAACGGGCTGGCGATGCGGATGCCGTCCAAGGCGCGGCCCGCCACGCGATCGTCGAGGTGTTCGACGTAGACCGCGAGGTCGGGAATCTCAGGCACTTGCCGACATCCTAGGTTCCGTTGCCGAGTTGCGTGTCTGCTACCATGCGTCTCCTTTTTCGCACGAGGGGGAGATCATGTCCGGCAACTACGCGGACATCAACGTGAGCCTCGACGGTCACGTCGCCACCGTGGAGATCGACCGGCCGCCGCACAACTTCTTCGATCGCTATCTGATCTCGCAGATCGCCGACGCCTACGCCGAATGCGACGACGATCCGGCGTGTCGAGCCATCGTGCTTGCCTCCAACGGCAAGTCGTTCTGCGCCGGGGCGAACTTCGGCTCGGGCCGCGAGGAGCGATCCGGCCACGAGGAATTCTCCGAGGACGGCTTCAGGAATACCACGGGCATGCTCTACCGAGAGGGCGTGCGGTTGTTCTCCGCGAAAACACCGGTGGTTGCGGCCGTGCAGGGGGCGGCCATTGGGGGCGGGTTCGGCCTCGCGCTGTCCGCCGACTTCCGGGTCGGCGCCCCGGAGGCCCGGTTTTCGGCCAACTTCGTCAAGCTCGGCATCCATCCCGGTTTCGGGCTGACGGTGACGCTGCCCAACCTCATCGGCAAGCAGGCCGCCAATCTCATGTTCCTCACCGGAAGGCGCATAAAGGGCGAGGAAGCGCTCTCCCTGGGTTTGATCGATCAATTGGTGCCCCTCGACGAAGTGCGCGGCGCTGCGTGTGCACTGGCGGCGGAGATCGCGGAGAACGCGCCGCTTGCCATCGGTTCCGTGCGTGCGACCGTTCGCCACGGTCTTGCGGAGCAGATCGCCCGGGCCACCGACCACGAACTTGCCGAGCAGCAATGGCTGCGCGCCACGGAGGATGCGGAGGAAGGCATTCGCGCCGTGGCGGAGCGGCGTCCTGGGAACTTCAAAGGGCGCTAAGTTGGAACTCGGCGAGATCGGGGTCTGGTTCTTCACCGACCGGCTGACTGCCAGGGACGCAGCCGCCGCGGCTCGTCGGATCGAGGAACTCGGCTACGGCGCGCTGTGGATTCCGGAGACCATGGGGCGCAACCCGTTCGCCCATGCGGCCTGGCTGCTCGCGAACACCGACCGGCTAGTCGTTGCGACGGGCATCGCCAACATCTATCACCGGGAGCCCGGCGTCACCGTGCAGGCGCAGAAGACCTTGGCGGAGCAGTCCGGCAATCGCTTCCTGCTCGGGCTCGGCGTCTCCCACAAGCCCCTGGTCGAGGGCCTGCGCGGACTCACCTACGGCAAACCGGTCGCCACGATGCGAACCTATCTCGAGAAAATGGCGGTTTCGCCCTATACGAGCATCGAACCCGACGCGGTGCCGCCGACGGTGATCGCCGCCCTCGGACCGAAAATGCTGGACCTGGCTCGCGATGCCACCCACGGCGCGCATCCCTATTTCACGTCGCCCATGCACACCCGCATCGCGCGGGAGATTCTCGGTCCCGACAAGTGGCTCTGCGTTGAGCAGAAGGTGGTCATGGAGACCGACCCGGACAAGGCGCGGGCATTGGCCCGGGCGACGGCCCGCACCTACCAGGCACTGCCCAACTACCGGAACAACTGGCTGCGCATGGGGCTCACCGAAGACGACATCGCAGGGGACGGCTCGGACGCCTTTGTCGATGCCACGTTCGCCTGGGGCGATGCCGAGGCGGTGCGCCAGCGCGTCGACGAGCACTTCGAAGCCGGCGCCAGCCACATCTGCATTCAACCCGTGAACCGGGAGGGTCGGTTCGGCGAAGTGGATTGGGAGACCTTGGAGGCATTGGCACCATGAGCGAATTCCAGGACAAGCGCGCGGTCGTGACCGGCGCGGCAGGCGTGGTTGGGCGCGTCGTGGCCCAGGCGTTCCACGATGCCGGAGCAGACGTCACAGGCGTCGACATCGTCGAATACGAGGCACCCCACCGAACGCTTGTCGCGGATCTAATCGATCCGGAAGGCGCTCGCGGCGCGGTCGCCGAGATCGGCGAAATCGACATCCTCGCCAACATCGCCGGTGGCTTCACGATGGGCGACACCATCGCCGAGACATCCGACGACACCTGGGATTTCATGATGAACCTGAACGCCCGCACGGTGCTCAACATGACCCGGGCGGCTGTGCCGGGCATGGTCGCCCGGGGTTCGGGCAAGATCGTCAACATCGGCGCTCGCGGCGCGTTGCGCGGCGCCGCCGCGATGGGTGCCTACGTGGCGTCGAAGAGCGTCGTGATTCGCTTAACCGAGACCCTGGCCGACGAACTGAAGGCCAAGGGCGTCAACGTCAACTGCATCCTGCCGAGCATCATCGACACGCCGACCAACCGGGCGGATATGCCAAAGGCCAAGTTCTCGAACTGGGTGCCCCCGCATCACATCGCCAACGTCGTGCTGTTCCTTGCGTCTTCCGCCGCCGACTCCGTGCACGGGGCGTCCATACCGGTGGAGGCGTTGGCGTAGCAACGCTCTAGCCTTGGCCAAGTGCGAATGCGCTAGCCCGGATATCTCACCAGTGGCCGCGATGATGCGCGCCCTTGCGGGCGCGTTCGAGGATTTTGGTTCCGTGCGAACGCGCTCCTTGGAGCGCGCGCTCGCGACCGGGAGCCCTCAGCCGGGGAGCGCGAGGGGCTTGCCCCTCGCATGGGAGAGCATAGCGGGGACTACGTTTGAGGTCGCATGCGCGCGCGGGGCCAAAAGACCGGTGCGAGGGTGCCGCGCAAGCGCGGCATTCGCGCGGCCAGCGCAGTCCGTCATCGCACGAAGCCCGGACAACCTCCGCAACCAGCTAATTGGCAAGGAGTTTCGCCATGGACCAAGCGGCTGGTGAGATATGCGGGCTAGGCGCAAGGTGGCCCGTTCATGTTCCGTTCAGGCATGCGTGGTATGGTTCCCGCGTCGCTGCCCGACTCCGGTCGCCCGCAGCTCGACAGCAGGAGAAGAGGAATGAACGCCACGAAGACTCTTGTTCGCACCGCCAGTGCAGTGAGTCTCGGCTTGGTGCTGACGGGCTGCATGGTGCCGCAGAGCCAGCCGGTGACCGAACGCGATGCCGCGCTCACCCAGGGCAATGTGCAGATGAACCTTCGCCTTGGCCAGACCACGAAGGCCGACGTGATCGAGACGTTTGGTGCCCCGAACGTGACCACCCGCGACGGTGAGGGCAAGGAGGTCTGGTCGTACCAGCGGGCGGCGCGGGTGTCCCAGTCGTCGAGCCGCTCGGGCCTATGGAACATCATGCTGTTCCCGGGCGCGCGTGGCGTCGGCGGCGCGCTCGGCACCTCCTCGTCGACCGGATTCGAGACCGCATCGCGCATGATCACGCTGATCATCAAGTTCGACGCCAACGACGTCGTCACCGACTTCGACAGCCGCTCCGCCACGTTCTAGGCGACGCGCCGGAGGAGAACGCCAATGAAGCGCATGCCCTGCCTCGCCACCTTCGCCCTGGCAGCGGCGGTTGTTTCCGGCGGCTGCGTTAGCATGATGCCGCCGGAGCCGACGCCGCTCGAATTGCTAATGTTGCAGTCGCGGGAGTACGAGGAGGACAAGCAGGTATTGTTTTCCAGCGTGATGACCGTGTTCCAGGACATGGGCTACACGCCCACCAGCGCCGATCTGGAAACGGGCTTCATCAGCGCGGAGAGCGCTGCGCAGGGCGGATTTAACATCCTTGACCTGCTCGTCGACGACACGACCGTGGTTCAGACCCGGGCCACCGCCTACATCGAACGGATCGGCGAGGGCACCCGGGTCCGGCTCAGCTTCGTGGAAGTCCGAAGCACGTCGTCGGTGGCGGGCCAGACGGACAGGCGCGATGTGCAGGTGCTCGATCCGATGGTCTACCAGAACGCCTTCGAGCGCATCGAACAGGCGATCTTCGTACGCTCCGCCAACTGACCCGGTTGTCCTCGCCCGTTCCGTCCGGGCGGCAAGGGGACACCACGAGAGTGTCGAAGACGGGACACCACAAAGGGTGTCCCCTACAGGCCGTACTCGCCGCGGAAGTAGATCAAGGGTTGGGCGTCGGGCCGTAGGGTTTCGAAGGCTTGGACCCGCCCCACCGCGACCGTGTGGTCGCCCGCATCGTGCTCGGCGTCGAGTGAGCACTCGACGTAGGCGATTGCGCCGCCCAGAATGGGTGCCGCCGTCGTGTTCGTGTTCCATGGCACGTCGGCGGCGCGCCCGGACTCGGCGAACTCTTCGCTGACGGTTTCTTGGTCGTCCGCCAGCACATTGATGCAGAAATGTCCCGTGGCGCGTATGCGCGGCCAACTGGTGCTGGTCTTGGCGGGGCATATCGCGACGAGCGGCGGATCCAGCGACAACGACACGAAGGATTGGGCGGCGAAACCCACCAGGGTGCCGTCCTCGTTGCCCGTGACGATCACGACACCGGTGCAATACTGCCCCATCGTGTCGCGATAGGCGCGGCTGTCGAAATCGTCCATCGTCTCAGTCCGTGATCCCAGGAAACGGATTATGGCGGGTTTGAGGGCACGACCGCGAAGCGGGCGCATCCCCGGACAAAGAGATTTCGCGTAGCGAAATCTCGGGGCGACCGCGAAGCGGTCGCGTCCCCTACGGTAGAATGCCGTCCGTGGCGGAGCATTACGACATCGCCCCGGGAGGCAGGGAAGCCGAACAGCCCTATGCCGCGCTCGACCTAGGCTCCAACAGCTTCCACCTCATCGTCGCCTACGACCACGGCGATCGCCTGCAGGTCGTGGACCGGCACAAGGAGATGGTGCGACTCGCGGAAGGGCTGAAGGTCGACAACACGTTGTCCGCGTCGGTGGCCGCCCGGGCCATCGCCTGCCTCAAACGCCTTGGCCAGCGTATCCGCGACCTGCCCCCGGGCAATGTGCGCGTCGTCGGCACGAACACGCTGCGCAAGGCACGCAACAGCCAGGACTTCATCGAGGCGGCCGAGCGCGCGCTGGGCCACCGGGTCGAGATCATCAGCGGTCGGGAGGAGGCGCGCCTGATCTATCTCGGCGTCTCGCACTCCCTCGAACCCATCGAGGACAGCGCCGAGACCCGCCTGGTGGTGGATATCGGCGGCGGCAGCACGGAACTCATCCTCGGCCGCCAGTTCCAGCCGCACCTGATGGAAAGCCTCTACATGGGTTGCGTGTCGATGTCCGAGGCGTTCTTCGGCGATGGCAAGCTCCTGGAACATCGGTTCCGGGACGCGGAATACGCCGCCCGCCAGGAACTCGAGGTGCTCGAAGAGATCTACCGGGCCCGGGGATGGGACACGGTCATCGGCGCATCCGGTTCGATCCTCGCCATCCACGATGCCATCCTCGAGTTGACGGGCGAGCGGGGCATCACCAACGAAGGTCTTGCGACACTGAAGGGCCACCTGCTGGACAAAGGCCACATCAACGACGTCGGACTCGAAGCCATCGATGCCGAACGTGCACCGGTCTTCGCGGGTGGTCTGGCGATCACCGCCGCCGTCGTGGATGCCTTGGACATCGACAGCATGACGGTCTCCGACGGCGCACTGCGCGAAGGACTGCTGCACGACCTCTTGGGCCGGATCCATGCCCAGGACATCCGGGAGACGACGGTGGCCGATCTCATGCACCGCTACCACGTCGATGCGCGCCACGCGCGGCGCGTTGCCGGTACCGTCGCCCGAATACTCGAACAGGTCTCGTGGGATCTCGCGGAGAACCTCGCCGGCAAGCGTGTCCCGAATGGCTTGGGCGCTTCCTCCCGCAATGGCGGCCTAAACGGTATGCCCGGTTCCCTATCCGGGGCCGCCGCCGCGCGTCTCTTGCGTTGGGCAGCCCTCTTGCACGAGATCGGCATGGACATCGCCCACAGCCAGTACCACAAGCACGGCGGCTACCTGCTCGACAACATGGACCTGCCAGGGTTCTCACGTCCGGAACAGCACAACCTGTCCATGATCGTTCGTTCGCACCGGCGGAAGTTTCCCATCGAGGAACTCGACGGATCCCCGGGCCTCATCGCCCTTTGCGTGTTGCTGCGCCTCGCGGTGGTGCTGCACCGGGGCCGTACGGAGAACACCCTGCCCGCATTTTGGATCGCGCCGACCGGTGCCGGGGAGATCCGGATCACGTTTCCGCGGAAATGGCTTGCCGAGCACCTCTTGACCAAGCTCGACTTAGAGCAGGAAGCCGAGTATCTCTCGGTCATACCGTTGAAGCTGATTGTGACGGCTGTCTAGGAGTTTGGGACGCACAGGCGACTAGAACGTCAGTCGTGCCCGGGCGTCGGGTGCGAGTCACCAGACTCCCATGTATCGAAGGTAGGTGCAACTAGGACACATAAGTAACGACCGACCGAAACAGCGGTTGGCAAGTCGGGCCAGTGGTGAACGTAACGAGTCGGGTTTGGCAACGAGTGACTTTGGTACGCGGGCTACGCCTACTGGAGGACGGATTGCTTGTCGGTGAACGGTCGCAAACGTCCTGCGTTTGGTGTTGACGCAAAGCTGGCAACCGTCGAAGAACGGTCAATCTGACAAAGACGACGTTTTCGCGATGATCGGTTCGGACATCTTGCCGGAAATCCCGGATGCAGGGACCCTCCTGCATCGCGCCGCCGTCCTGATGCTCGCGGGAGGGCCTGCTAGCCACGGCGGCCGGGCTTTGGCGAAGACCGGATTCCGTATCGCGTTCGACGTACTTGCTCGCAGGCGCAGCACTAGTGTTCCTCTCTCTCGTGGGTATTGGAACGCTGATCGGAGTCGCGTTTTCGCACATGACAGGACGCGACATCTGGGCGCGTGCACATGAGGCAATACGAAACGACCCGGGCGTCGACGTTAAACACATCTCCGGGCATGCGTCCATCGAGCCCGGAGGGGTTGTTCTCGCGCGACGGTTTTGAAGGAACTACTGTCAAGTACATTGCGCAACGGGCGAACGTAGGTCACGGAATCGTCTTTTGTCATTTTGGAGACAGGGCTCAGGTCTACACGCAGGCGTCTAACGCGTCAAGAGCTCCAGCAATTCCTCTTGGGCGCAGTGACGGTCTTCGCCGGATGAGGTGCGGACATAGCTGCCATCGGCCTGCAGCACCCAGGCCTGGACGTTGTCGCGGAGGTAGGGTTCGAGACCGTGTTCGATGACCGCCAGCCGGTTCTCCGCGGCCTCGATGGGGAAGCAGGTCTCGACCCGGGAGAAGAAGTTGCGGCCCATCCAGTCCGCGCTCGACAGGTAGATGCGCGCCTCGCCGCCGTTCTCGAATAGGAAGATCCGCGTGTGTTCCAGGAACCGGCCGATGATGGAACGCACCGTGATGTTCTCCGACACGCCCTCGATTCCCGGCTTCAGCGAGCAGATGCCGCGGTGCTGCGCCTTGCCGGCGTCCGGTTGCAGCGCCTGGTTCGTCTTCGCCGCACGCCCCGCCGGGTTGCCCTCGGTCGCGTTTTCGATCTCGGTGTCGATGTGGCGAAGGATCGTCTCGTGGAGGGTGAACGGCGATTGCACCAGCTTGTTCAAGCGTCCGCTACGGCCCATGGTGGTTAGCTGTTGGAACATCCGCTGCACGTCCGCGGCCAGTTCCACGTCGGCCGTGAGTAGGCCGAAGTCGGTGTAGCCCCGTGCCGTGCGGGCGTGGTAGTTGCCGGTGCCGATATGGGCGTAGCGGCGCAGTTCCCCG
>JAPOYW010000266.1 GCA_026706425.1 Gammaproteobacteria bacterium | reverse complement strand
CGCAGGTGCGTCCAGTGACCCACCCATTCTCCCACACAAGCCTTGCCCGCCGCGCTCCTCCGGCGTTTCCGCCAAATCCTTATCAGGGGATCAGGGGAAAAAGGTCGGGCTGGGTGCTAGGGCGGCTTGGGCTGGGGCAAAAGGCGGTGCTGCCAGGCAACGGTTTTTGTGGCGCACTAGCCCGGACTTCCCACCAAATCGCTAGTTGAATCGCTACGGCGACGCCAGGTGGCCGAGTCCGGCTGCGTCGAGCCGGGCCCGGTCGAGCCTTACCGCGACGGTCATCGTGCCTTCAGCATCCACCGTTTCGCCTTCCACCTCGCCATTCCGATACAGCCATGCCCGCAACGCGCCCTCGCCTGCGGGCACGCGGACCCGGGCGGTGACCGTATCGAGTCCCAGGCGGCTCCAGATCGCCTCGCGCAGTTCGTCGAGTCCGGCGCCGGTGAGGGCACTCGCCGCGACCCGCGTCAGATTGCCGGACGCGATCCAGGGCGCTGCCCCGGGCGGGAGCCGGTCGATCTTGTTCCAGACCTCCAGGGTAGGTATCGATGCCGCGCCGATCTCCGCGAGTACGGCGATGACCTCGTCGCGCAGCGACTCGGCATCCTCGGCCCACGCATCGATGACGTGCAGCACGAGGTCCGCTTCCGCGACCTCTTCCAGGGTCGCCTTGAAAGCCTCGACCAGGGTCACCGGCAGATCGCGGATGAATCCCACCGTGTCGGATACGACGACATCCCGCGCCGTATCCTCGAGGCGGCGGGTCGTCGGGTCCAGGGTGGCAAAAAGCCGATTCTCGGCGGGAGCGCGGCTACCGGTCAGCGCATTGAACAAGGTCGACTTGCCGGCGTTGGTGTAGCCGGCGAGGGCGATCGTCGGGATCCTCGAGCGCATTCGACGACGCCGGCTCTGGGCGCGTCGCTTGCGGACCCGCTCGAGCCGGGTGCGAACCTGGCGAACGCGGACGGCGAGCATGCGTTGGTCCATTTCGAGCTGCGTCTCGCCCGCGCCGCGCTGGGCACCGCCGCCGATACGACCCCCGGCACCGCGACCTCCCGCGCCACCGACCCCTGTTTGGCGATCCAAGTGGGTCCAGCCCCGGATCAGGCGGGTCTGGGCGTGGGTGAGTTGCGCGAGCTGCACTTGAAGGATGCCTTCGTGGGTGCGGGCCCGGTCCGCGAAGATGTGCAGGATGAGCTCCGTGCGGGTCATGACACGGCATTCGAGACGTTCTTCGAGGTTTCGCTGCTGGGCGGGCGTCAACTCGTGGTTGAAGACGACGAGGGTGGAAGCCGTCGACGCGAGCACCGACGCCAGTTCATCGAGCTTGCCGGTGCCGACGAACCAGCGGGGATGCGGTTTGTCCCGGCTGGCCGTCACCAAGGAGGCGCACACCAGATCCGCCGAGCGGACGAGATCCCGAAACTCGTCGCGGTGCGCATCGCCGTCGTCGGACCCACCGTCCGCAGCCGTCGTGCGGGTGGCGAAACGAACATGCACCAATGTCGCCAGATCGCCGGGTACCGGCCGTTCAAACAACAACGATCTATTCCTCGACTACGCCGGGTGTGGCGAAATCCGCTTTGCGAATACCGGGCGCGGGGCCAAGCGGCGGGACAGCCACGTCGCTCGCGGTCCTTCCCAACCGCTTTGGGCTGGCGGGAGTTGCCGTGGCAACCCCGGCGACGCTAGTCGGACTCGATCGCCGATTCCCGAGCCCCGGAGCGGTCCGCGGGCAGGCGAACGTTGCGCGACGGAACCACCGTCGAGATCGCGTGCTTGTAGACCATTTGGCTGACGGAGTTGCGGAGCACGACAACGAACTGGTCGAACGACTCGATCTGACCTTGCAGCTTGATCCCGTTCACCAGGTAGACGGACACCGGCGTCCGGTCCCTTCTCAACGCGTTGAGATAGGGATCTTGCAGCGATTGCCCTTTAGACATGCTGGATTCCTCGTGCGTGGGCGTCCGGCGTCAAGGTGCGCCTTCGTCGGTACCAACCTCTATCGCCCTACTGCGAACGATCCTGCCGCCGCCCTTGCGGCACCTGCGGTCGCGCGCAATTGCGCCCTTCTGCACACGTTTTGTACGCACACACTATGCCGTCGCATCAAAGGTTTTGCAAGACAACGGCCACCGCCGTCGGGGCGTCGACCGCCTTCCCGACAAGGCCGTCCCAGCCCTTGAGCCACGTCAACTGTCGCTTTGCGACCTGGCGGGTCGCGGCGCGGATGCGTTCCGCCATCGCGTCGTGGCCGTAGTCGCCGTCGAGATGCCGCCACACCTGCCGGTAGCCCACCGCGCGCATGGCCGGTGTCTCGATCGACAAGGCAGGATCGTCGCGCAATGCTTCTACCTCGTCCACAAGACCGCGTTGGAGCATTTCGTCCAGACGGTTCGCGATGCGTTGATGGAGAGACCTGCGGTCCGGCGGCTCGATGGCCACCTCCACGAGGCGGCATCCCAAGCGCTCCTGCACCGCGTTGGCGGTCCTGGTCCACCAAAATCCCATGGGCCGACCGGTCAGTTCGAGAACTTCCAGAGCGCGTTGGATGCGTTGGCCGTTGTTGGGGTCTATCCGGGCCGCGCCCTCGGGATCGCGCCGTGCCAGTTCGCTGTGCAGTGACGGCCAGCCCTGTGTCTCGGCACGAGCGGCGAGTTCGACACGCAACGCGGGATCGGCGCCCGGCAACCGGTGCAGACCCGCCTTGAACGCCCGGAAGTAGAGCATCGTGCCACCCACCAGCACCGGCGTTCGTCCGGCAGTAAGCGAGGAACGCACCGCCTCGTCGGCGTCGGCGACGAAATGCGCCGCCGAATAGGTGTCGACGGGGTCGCGGACATTCACCAGCGCATGGGGGTAGCGCGCCAGCACCTCGGCGGTCGGTTTCGCGGTGCCGATGTCCATCCTTCGGTAGACCATCGCCGAGTCGACGCTGACGAGGTCGACAGGTGCCGAGTCCGCGATGCCGAGGGCCGCGTCGGTCTTCCCGGCTGCCGTCGGACCCATCAACGCCACCACCGCCGGCGCCGATCGGTTGCTAGTCATCGCGATTGAGTCACTGGCCGCGCAGAAATAGGCGGTCAAGCGCATCCAGGGGCTGGATTACGAAGGTAGGCCGACCGTGGTTGCACTGGCCCGCGTTCTCGGTCGTCTCCATGTCCCGGAGAAGCGCGTTCATCTCGGGAAGCGACAATCGGCGGTTGGCCCGTATCGACGCGTGGCAGGCGGTTCCTGCGAGCAGACGTTCCTGTCGTTCGATCAAGACGTCGGAAGCCCCG
Source organism: Gammaproteobacteria bacterium (assembly GCA_026706425.1). Classification (GTDB taxonomy): domain Bacteria; phylum Pseudomonadota; class Gammaproteobacteria; order Pseudomonadales; family Azotimanducaceae; genus VXYL01. The sequence continues at coordinate 8,696 of JAPOYW010000266.1, read as the reverse complement.
AACGCCGCGAAGTCGGCAAGCACATCCCGGGCGAGCTGTTCGATGTCGGTGTCGAGGAGCAGGGCGGGCACCTCGCGCACGACGACGCTGGCCGGTCCGTTGCGTTCCATGACCATGCCCAGCTCTTCGAGTTCGCCCGACCGCGCCTCGATGAGATCCGCCTCCGTCGTCGAGACATCGAGGGACAGGGGCACCAGGAGACGCTGGCGGTCGACCGCCCCCCCTAGGAGCTGGGTCTTCAGCCGTTCATAGGTGATTCGCTCGTGGGCGGCGTGCATGTCCACGATGACCAATCCCTGCTCGTTCTCGGCAAGAATGTAGATGCCGTGGATCTGGGCGACGGCATAGCCCAACGGGGGTGTCCCCGCGGACGACTCCGGTAGTTGCCCGCCGTCGCGCAGTTCGAGGGCAGCGTCACGCTCGTGGAACAGCCTGGCGAGGCTCGTGGAGTCGACGTGCCGGTTCTCGCCGTGCTCGAACGGGAAGGTTCGCTGTCCCGCGGCGGCCGACTCGTCCGGTCGGTCGCCACGCGACGTCGCGGACGCGCCTGGCCGAAGGTCCCGCAATGCCCGCGACAGCTTGCCGAATACGAAGTCGTGAACATCCCGGGAGTCGCGGAAACGCACTTCGCTCTTGGTCGGGTGCACGTTGACGTCCACCATCGACGGATCGAGGGTCAGGAACAGCACGAACACAGGATGGCGACCGTGGAACAGCACGTCCCGGTACGCCTGGCGAACGGCGTGGCCGGCGAGCCGATCATGGACCGGGCGACCGTTGACGAAAAACCGCTGTCGCGTCGGCCGGCTGTCCGAGTAGGTCGGGCGCCCGATCCAGCCGTTGAGCCGCATGCCGCCGCCGGATTCGTCGATCACCGTCGATTCGTCGAGGAATCGCTCCCCGAACACGGCACCCACCCGGTCGGTATCCGAACCCGGGGTCAAGTAGTCCAGCGTACGGGCGCCCGCGGTCAATTCGAACGCCACAGCCGGATTGGCGAGAGCGACGCGCCGATACGCGTCCTGCACATGCGCCGACTCCGTGCGTTCGGTCTTCAGGAACTTGCGCCTGGCCGGGGTGTTGTAGAACAGGTCGGTAACCTCCACCGTGGTGCCGGGCGGATGCGCCGCTGGTCGATGGCCAACCAGCTCGCCCCCGGCGACTTCCAGACGCCATGCGCTGTCCGCGTCCTTCCGGCAGGACGTGATGGCAAGCCGTGCCACGGACGCCACGCTGGCAAGCGCTTCGCCCCGGAACCCCATAGTCGCGATTTCGCCGAGATCCGCGGCCGCCGCGATCTTGCTGGTGGCATGTCGGGCCACGGCCAGCGTCATGTCGTCGGCATGGATGCCTAGCCCGTCGTCGCGCACGCGGATCCGCTTCACGCCCGCTTGCTCGATGTCGACCCGGATGGACGAAGCCTCGGCGTCGAGGCTGTTCTCCACGAGTTCCTTGACGATGGACGCGGGCCGCTCTACGACCTCGCCGGCGGCGATCTGGTTCGCGATGAACTCGCTAAGTGGCCGTATGCGCCCGGTCAACTGCCGCTTGCCTTGCCGAAGGGGACGAACAACACCTGTCCGATGAGGATGCGATTGCTTGACGCGATGTTGTTGCGCATCAGCAGAAGCCGCGTCGAGGTGCCGTATCGTTCCGCGATCTCGGAAAGCGTGTCGCCGCGCTTCACGACGTAGCGCACCGTGCCGGACTCCACCATCGACGCCAGCAGCGTGCCTTCCGGCGCATTCATGCTGGCGTAGTCCCGGATTCCACCGGCGATCGCCCTAGCCAGCCGTCGCTGATGGGCCGGGTCGGTCAGCAGCTTGGCCTCCCGCGGGTTGGAGAGATAGCCGGTTTCGACGAGAATCGACGGCAAGCTCGGCGACTTCAGCACCTGGAATGCCCGCGCATGGACTCGCTTCTTGCGCAACGCGACCGTCCCGGCCAGCGCGCCGAGCACGGCCTCTCCCAATTCGACACTCTCGTTTTGCTTCGAGTCCATCGACAGGTCGACCATGATGCGGGCGACGGATTCGTCGACATCGTGCAGCGACACCGGCCCGAAGCCGTTTGACGCACCTTCTCCGCGTTCTGCCAGCAACTTGGCCGTTTCCCGCGACGCCCCCCCCGTCGACAGCACGAACACCTCCGCCCCGTACACGCTCTTCATACGGAACGCATTGGCGTGGATGGAAACGAACATATCGGCGCGGGCCCGATGTGCGATCTCGAAGCGCCTGCGGAGGTCCACCAGGTAGTCGCCATCGCGGGTCAACACGCCGCGAAACCCCGGCATCCCGTCAAGTTCCCGTTTCAGTTCCCGCGACATCGCGAGCACGACATTCTTCTCGTAGACCCCGCCGACACCAATGGCACCGGGGTGCTCGCCACCGTGGCCCGGGTCGACCACGACGATCACGTCCCGGTCGCGCTGGGGAGGCGTTACCTCGGACAAACGCTCACCCTCCCCTACGGCCGGGTAGAGGTCGATGACGAGCCGGTGAGGGTGTGACGCGTCGGGACCCAGGACGAGCTGCCTGTGGTCGGCGCGGCGGACGAGGTCCATGACGATGCGGTAGTTGAATCGCTGCCGTGGCGAAGAGCGGATGCGATCGACCATGGGACTGTCGACGGCGGGAACCGCGAAGCCCCTAGCCGGGCGCGTGTCGTAGAGGTCGATCACAACTCGGTCCGGATCCTCGAGCCTGAACACCTTGAACGTGGCAACGTCAGTCGTACTCAGCACCACCCGGGTCGATTCCGGCCCGTCGTGGAGACGAATGCCCTCGAGCTGGTTTGCCCCCACGGCTGCGGTCGATACAGAAGTGACCGCCGCCAAGGCGGCACGGTAAAGGAACGCTCGCCAAGGTAGGGGCGATCCCTCAACGGCGAAAATCGGCGATTTCAATACGCCTACCCAATCCCTCGACGCCAAGCCGAACCTCCATGTCCGCCTGCGGGAGCCGGTCGCCGGCATTGGCGGGCCACTCAACGAGTTTCACCGCCTGCTCGCCCATCAAGTCGTCGATGCCGATGTAGCCCAGCTCCCGAGGATCGACGATCCGATAGAAGTCGAAATGATAAACCCTTAGCGCGCCAATCTCATAGCTTTCGAGCAACGTGTAGGTGGGGCTCTTCACGGCACCTCCAAACCCAAGTGCGCGAAGGTACCCCCGCACGAGAGTGGTTTTGCCAGCGCCGAGATCGCCCTGCAGGAAAACCAGCTCCGACGACAGGGCGAAGTCCACGAAGCGAGAACCGAACGCAAGGGTCGCCGCCTCGTCAGGAAGATAGTGCCCCATAGCCGGCCCGCCTGTGTCCGAAGGACGCACCTTCGTGTCCGAAGGACGCACCTTCGTGTCCGAAGGACGCACCTTCGCCTAACGCTGTGCGCCCGGTACGTCTACGGCCCAGCCACGCCGACCTGTGCATGGAACAAACGCCACGGTCGCAAGCTCCCTTCTGGCGTTTGTTCCATGGCAGGCTCTCACGCGGTAAGCCGCAGTGCACCGATGAGGTCGCCGGCGATCAACGACCCCGCTTGGCCAGCGCGAGCTTCGTCTCCGGCCCGGGCGTGCAGCCAGACGCCCAGTTCCGCAGCGGCGAGCGGCCCCATGCCACGGGCCAGCAACGCGCCAACGATGCCGGTCAGGACATCGCCGCTACCTGCGGTTGCCATGCCCGGATTGCCAGCCAGACAAACCGACTCGACGGCGCCTTGCCTCGCAGTCAGCGTCCCCGCCCCCTTCAAGACCGCGATCACATCCGACAGTTTCCTCTTGCTCAGCCTTGCCGCAGCTTCCGGTCGGTTCGACTGGATCCACGTCGTGGTTTCACCCAGTAGACGGCCCGCTTCACCCGGATGCGGGGTAATGATCGTGGTGGACGGCAGGTCGCAGTCCCTTTCCGCAACGATGTTCAAGCCGTCGGCATCCACCACCATCGGCTTGGCGGCGTCCGCGACCGCGCCGAGCAACCCGGCACCCCAGGCGTCGCGGCCCAGTCCGGGGCCCACCGCGATGGCGGAGGCGCGCTCCACGAGATCGGCGATGTCCTTCGGGCCCTCCACCCCTCTAACCATCAGTTCGGGCCGTCGGGCCAGGATCGCCGCCCGGTTCTCGCTACGGGTAGCAATAGTGACGAGACCTGCACCCGTCCGAAGGGCGGCCTCTCCGGCCAGCAGGACCGCACCCCCCATGTCGGTCTCCCCACCCACGATCAGCAGGCGCCCGAAATCCCCCTTGTGGGCGCCGGGTCGGCGCGCCAGCGTGGCGAGTCCGGCTCCGTCCATCACCCGGACGCCGGGTCGGTCGAAAACCGCCTCCGGCAGATCGAGGCCGTCGATCACCAACTCGCCCACGAAGTCCACGGCATCGCCGGTCACGAGGCCGAGCTTGGCCGCCACGAAGGTCACCGTGACATCGGCGCGGACGGGATGTGCCGTCAACAGGCCGCCGGTCTCCGCGTCGACGCCGCTCGGCACGTCGAGAGACAGGATCGGCTTGCCCGCTTCGTTTATCCGATCGATGGCTGCCTGGTAGGGACGACGCACGGCACCCTCCGCACCCGTGCCCAGCAACGCGTCGACGACCACATCGCCGCCGACGTTCCAACCATCGAGCTGTTGCTCGAACGCGCCCAGGCGCGCTTGGGCGAAACGGCACGCCTGCATCGCTTCACCGACGAGCTTCCGGGGGTCGCCGACCGGGACTAGCTGCACATCGAACCCCGCGTCCTTCGCGCAACCGGCGACGACATAGCCATCCCCCGCATTGTTGCCCGAACCGCAGACGATCGATAACACCCGGGCGTTCGGCCAACGCGAACGGGCCACGTCGAAAGCCCCCCGGCCGGCCCGGTGCATCAGGCGGATGCCCGGAATCGAGAACTCGTCGATGGCCCGCCGGTCGAAGGCACGGACCTCCGATGCCGTGAAGACGCTCCGTGTCGGCTGGCGCATAGGTCGAATGGCTCGATTCCTTTCGTGGGAACATACACGAAACCGGTAGCATCGCATCTCGATGACGACCAAACCAACCGCCCGGCGGACACGCCCCGACTTCTGGACCATTCCTTCCGAGGTGCAAGCCCCTCCCGCTCCCCCGCCGAGGGCTCCTTCTTGCGAGGGGCAAGCCCCTCGCGCTCCCCAGCTGAGGGCTCTGGCCCGCGACATCGAGCGATGGGCGCGCGAGCTGGGTTTTCGGGGGGTCGGTATCGCCGACACCGAACTGGCCAACTATGCGCCCGCATTTCGCGACTGGCTCGAACAGCGGCTGTACGGGGACATGGGCTACCTGGCGCGCAACGTCGACAAGCGTCTCGAACCGGATCGTCTGCACCCGGGCACAATCCGCGTCATCTCCGCCCGCATGGACTACCTGGGCACGCCGCCGCCAGCGGCAACGGACCTTCCCGCCAACGACGGTTCCGCGTATATCGCGCGCTATGCCCTCGGTCGCGACTACCACAAGACCGTGCGACGACGTTTGGCGCGGCTTGCGGCGCGCATCGACTCCAGCAGCGGCGGGCGATTTCGGGCGTTCACGGACTCGGCCCCAGTCCTCGAGAAACCACTCGGCGAGAAGTCCGGACTCGGTTGGATCGGCAAGAACACGTTGCTGCTGAACGAACAGGCAGGCTCGTGGTTTTTTCTGGGCGAGATCTACACCGACCTGCCGTTGCCCGTGACGCCGACGCGGCCGCAACCGGGCTGCGGCACCTGCCGTGCCTGCATGACCGTCTGCCCGACCGATGCCATCACCGGCCCCCGCAAGCTCGATGCGAGACGCTGCATCTCGTACCTGACCATCGAGCACAAGGGCTCGATCCCGGTAGAGTTCCGGGAAGCGGTTGGCAACCGCGTGTTCGGCTGCGACGACTGCCAGATCGTGTGCCCGTGGAACCGGTTCGCACGACGGTCCCCGGAAGCCGAGTTCGCACCTCGGCGCGGTCTGGACCAGGCCACCCTCGTCGACCTGCTCGGCTGGGACGAATATGCGTTTCAAGCGCGGACGGAAGGAATGGCGTTGCGTCGGATCAACTACGAACAGTGGGTGCGAAACCTCGCCGTCGCCGCCGGCAACGCACCCCCGGATCCGGCGATCGTCGCGGCCCTCAAACGGCGGCGAGAGTCCGCAGGCGCCATGGTGCGCGAGCACATCGACTGGGCCCTGGCGCGCCAGGAAAGACCCGTGTAGGACCCAGCACCGGGGATCCACGACCGCGGCACCCCGCAAGGGCGCCCCTACAGCGCGAAGAAGGCGTCCCGGTAGTGCCTGAGCTCCGCCACCGACTCGCGGATGTCGTCCAGCGCCCGGTGGGTGTTGCGCTTCCTGAAGCGATCCGCCAGTTCGGGCTTCCACCGGCGGGCCAGTTCCTTGACGGTGGATACGTCGACGATGCGGTAGTGCAGCCAGTCCTCGAGGGTAGGCATGTACGCCTTGAGGAAACGACGGTCCTGCCACACCGTATTCCCGCACAGCGGCGCACTATGCTTCTCCGCATGGCGCTGTACGAATCCGAGGGTCAGCGCCTGTGCCTCGGCGACGCTGACCGGTGATCGGCGCACCCGGTCCACCAGACCGGACTCCGTGTGGTGCTCGACGTTCCAGTCGTCCATGCGCGCCAAGATCTCTTCGTCTTGGTGAACGGCGAGTACGGGACCCTCGGCGATGATGTTCAGATCGTTGTCGGTGACCAGGGACGCGATTTCCAGGATCGCGTCGACCTCCGGATCGAGCCCGGTCATCTCCATGTCGATCCAAACGAGAACGCCCGGAGTTTCCATCGAGGCCGCCGCTATTTCGCTTGTCCGCGGCAAAAGGCTCCCAATCGAGTCGACTTGCGATGCCGTATTGTCGCCGTCACTCGTCGCACCCTCGTGCCACCGCTAGAAAAGAACAAGAATAGCGGCGCTCACCAATGTCGCCAACCGCGTATCATCCGCGCCTTCGCCGACCAGCAGCAGGCAGGATGAAGCCCAGCGTCATCACCGTCGAGGAACTCGCCCTGCGCCTCGACCAGGGGTCGAACCCATCGAACCTGCTCATCGCCCAGGTCACCTCGCCGGATGTCTATGCCGCTGGCCACGTCCCCGGCGCGGTCCATGTGGCCCCGGCCGATCTGGTCTCCGGCATTCCTCCCGCCACCGGTCAGCTGCCGGACCGCGGTGCGCTGACCGCCCTGTTCCGACGCATCGGCTACACCCACGGCGCGGAAGTGGTCACCCTAGACGACGAGGGCGGCGGCTGGGCGGGCCGCCTGGCTTGGACGCTCGACATCGTCGGCAACCGGAACTGGCGTTATCTCGACGGCGGACTGAACGCCTGGGCGGCGGCCGGCCGGCCTGTGGACTGCGGGCCCGTGCGCGTTTCGCCGTCGGATGTGGAAGTCGGCATCGACACCGGACCAATCGCTGAAGCCGACGACCTGCTTGGTCGACTCGGCGACGAAGACCTGGTGATCTGGGACTGCCGCTCCGCTGCCGAGTTCGCGGGCCGCCGCCGGACGGCGCTCCGGGCTGGCCACATCCCAGGCGCGGTCAACCTCGACTGGCTGGACCTGATGGACGACGAACGCAACTTGCGCCTGGTCGAGGACCTCGAAGCGTTGCTGGCGGACTACGGCGTGGTACGGGAACGCGACGTGATCACACACTGCCAGACGCACCATCGATCGGGACTCACCTACATGGCTGCCCGTCTGCTGGGTTTCCCCCGAATCCGCGCCTACCACGGCTCGTGGTCGGAGTGGGGCAACCGGCCGGACACGCCCGTACAGACCGGATACGGGACAACGGCACGGACCGGTTAGAAGCCGCGTCGGCGACGAAGCGTGCATCCATTCGCGTTGTTGCAGCGCCTCGTCCCGCAGCATGGCCTGTCACGCTGCCTCGGGGCGTTCGCCGCCTCGGAGAACGGCGTCGTGAAGCGGCTGTTGATCAACGCCTTCAAGTCCGCCTACGGCATCGACATGACGGAGTTCGAAGGCGACTCGGCCGCCGATTTCGCGAGTTTCAACGATTTCTTCACGCGAGGGCTGATCGCCGGTTCGCGGCCCATGCCGGACGATCCCGGACGGGTGGTCAGCCCTGCGGACGGCACCGTCAGCCAAGCCGGCGCAATCGCTGGCGGGCGTCTCATGCAGGCCAAGGGCCGCGAATACTCCGTCGCCGAACTGCTCGGCGCCGGCGACTTCGCCGCCGACCTGGCCGATGGCTCGTTCGTGGCGATCTACCTGGCGCCGCACAACTACCATCGGTTTCACGCGCCTTGTTCCGGGCAACTCGTGGAGAGCATCGAGATTCCCGGGCGGCTGTTCTCGGTCAACGGCGTCACGGAACGACACGTCGATCGCTTGTTCGCGCGCAACGAGCGGCTGGTGCTGCGCATTGGCGCCTCGTTCGGCGAATACGCCATGGTATTGGTCGGTGCGATGATCGTAGCGAGTATCCGGGTCACCTGGCCCGGTCCGGTATCTCCTTACCGGCGGCAGGCTTCGCGCACGCCGGAGGACGTCGTGTTCGACCGGGGCGACGAGGTCGGCGCGTTCCTCTTGGGGTCGACAATCATCGTCCTGTTCCCGGACGGCGCCGTAGACCTCGCGAACGACATCGCACACGGGTCGCCAGTGCAGGTGGGTACGACGATCGGCACCGTCGTCGGCTAACGGGCACTCTCTTGCGAGGGGCAGGCCCC
>JAPOYW010000037.1 GCA_026706425.1 Gammaproteobacteria bacterium | reverse complement strand
CTATTGGGTGTTCCTCCAATGGGCCTCGACCGGCTTCCTGTGGAGCCAGTGGCTCATCCAGGATCTCGCCAACATCTTCGCCTACCTGCCCCGCCAACTGTCGGTGGAGTGGCTCGTGTTCGGCATCGCCGCGCTGCTGGCCATACAGGGCTACATCTTCTACCGGTTCGGCGGCGAGATTCAGAAGATCGTCACCAGCAAGACCGACACCACCGACATCCGGGCGGCGACGATCATCGACTTCATCTACGGCATCGTGCTGCTCATTTTCAAGGAGGCGAGCAGCATGCCGATGAGCACGACCTGGGTGTTCCTGGGCATCTTGGCGGGCCGGGAGTTCGCGCTGTCCTTCTACCTGGCCGACACCAGCACCAGGGCGACGGTGCGCAAGGTCGTCTTCGACGCATTGAAGGCATTGTCGGGCCTGGTGGTGAGCATCGTCCTCGCCTTCGGTCTGCCCTGGCTCTACAGCGCCTTCTTCGCCTGACGCACCGAATCTCCCGCCGCGAATCCGTCCGGCGGTACGGCTACACTTCGCCAGAAGATTCCGGGACGTTCCGCCAGTCCATGCCAGATGCCGTCTTTGCACCGTCCCTCCCGCCAGACGATCCCACCGTCAGCGTGCTCGGTCTCGGCTATGTGGGGCTGCCGCTGGCCATCGAGTTCGGCAAGCGCTTCGAGACCCGCGGGTTCGACATCGATGCGAGCCGCGTGAAGGAACTGGCAACCGGCGTGGACAACACGCATGAAGTCGAACCATCGGAAATCCGCCAAGCACGGCAGTTGACGTTCACCACCGAACTCGACGATTTGAAGGGCAGCGACGTATTCGTGGTGGCCGTACCGACGCCGATCGACGAGAGCAAGCGTCCCGACCTCACCGCCCTGAAAACGGCGAGCCGCATGGTGGGCCAGACACTGGAACCCGGCGCGGTGGTGGTGTTTGATTTGATCGTCTACCCGGGCGCCACCGAGGAAGTCTGCGTACCTCTCGTCGAACAAGCATCGGGGTTGCGCTTCAATCGCGATTTCTTCGTCGGCTACAGTCCCGAACGGATCAATCCGGGCGACAAGAGCCACCGCCTGACCGATGTCGTCAAGGTCACCGCGGGATCGACTCCGGAAACCCTCGAGTTCGTCGACAGTCTTTATCGACGCATCGTCGACGCCGGAACCTTTCCCGTCGCCAACCTACGGACTGCCGAAGCCGCCAAGATCATCGAGAACACGCAGCGCGACCTCAACATCGCCCTAGTCAACGAGTTCGCGATGATCTTCGACCGACTCGGGGTCGATACCGATGCCGTGCTCCAAGCGGCCGGTACCAAGTGGAACTTCCTGCCGTTCCGTCCCGGCCTGGTGGGCGGACACTGCATCGGCGTGGATCCCTACTACCTGACCTACAAGGCCGAGGAAGCCGGCCATCGCACCGAGCTGATCCTTGCCGGACGACGCATCAACGACGCCATGGGCGATTACGTCGCGGGCCGCGTGGTCAGACTGATGGAGCGCCACCGGATTACCCCGCCCGGTTCGCGGATCCTGGTGCTCGGTCTCTCCTTCAAGGAGAACTGCCCCGACATCCGCAACACCAAGGTCATCGATCTCGTCGCCGGTCTGGAGGCCCAAGGTGCGCGGGTAGACGTCCACGACCCTTGGGTCGACACAACCAATGCACCGAACGGCATCCGGGTAGTCGGCCAGCCCCAGCCCGGAAGCTACGACGCCATCGTCGTGGCCGTGGCCCACGAGGTGTTTCGGGAACTGGGCCCTGAACAAATCCGGGCGTTCGGGCGGTTTCCTTCCGTCGTATTCGACGTCAAGCAGCTGCTCCCCGCAGACGCGGTGGACGAGCGACTGTAGGCAGCAGGCGGAGCATGAAGATCCTAGTCACCGGTGCCGCGGGGTTCATTGGCTCGTTCACGGCGGAACGGCTCGCCGAACGCGGTGACGCGGTAGTCGGCATCGACAACCTCAACGACTACTACGACGTCGCCCTCAAACGCGCACGCCTGGAACGTCTTGGCCGATTGCCCGGATTTTGCTTCGAGAAGGTCGACATCGCGGACCGCGAGCCCTGGCAGGAGATGTTCGATCGGCATCGGCCGGATCAGGTCGTCCATCTAGCGGCCCAGGCGGGCGTCCGCCATTCCATAGAGAACCCGCACGCCTACGTGGACGCCAATGTCGCCGGGTTCGTCAACGTTCTCGAATCGGTCCGCCAAGCGGATGTCGAGCACCTGGTCTACGCGTCCACCAGCGCCGTCTACGGCGCCAATACAAGCATGCCGTTCATCACCGCCGACAACGTCGACCATCCGCTGTCGATCTATGCGGCGACCAAGAAGTCCAACGAATTGATGGCCCACGCCTACAGCCACCTGTACGACCTCCCTACAACGGGACTGCGCTTCTTCACCGTCTACGGCCCCTGGGGGCGCCCCGACATGGCGCTGTTCGTGTTCACCCGCAAGATCCTCGCCGGCGAACCCATCGAGGTATTCAACCACGGCAACCACCGCCGCGACTTCACCTACATCGACGACATCGTCGAAGGGGTCGTCCACGTCCTCGACCATCCGCCGACCGGCGACGCTGGCTGGCGACGCGACCGCCCGGACCCGTCTTCATCCGAAGCGCCGTACCGCATCTACAACATCGGCAACGGCAAGCCCGTCGAACTGCTTCGCTTCATCGAGATCATCGAACAGCAACTCGGACGTCGCGCCGTGAAGAAGCTCCTGCCGATTCAACCCGGCGACGTCCCGAATACCCTTGCCGATGTCGAACCGCTCGCGACGGACTTCGACTACCGACCGTCCACGCCCATCGAGGTCGGCGTCACCCGATTCATCGACTGGTACCGCGACTACTACGGTATCGCCGACACGGACAACGGGTAGCCGAACGTTGAAGACGCTCGTGACCGGCGGCGCCGGCTACATCGGCAGCCACACCGCCATCGAACTCCTCGCCGCTGGCCACGACGTGGTGGTCCTCGACAACCTCTCGAACGGAACGCGCGCGGCTGTCGAGGCCATCGGACGCGTCGCGAACCGAGACGTTCCGGTCGTGGAAGGCGACATTCGCGACCCGGTGTGCCTCGACCGGGCGTTCGCAGAACACCGTTTCGACGCGGTCCTTCACTTCGCCGCGCTGAAGGCTGTCGGCGAATCCGTGGCCAAGCCGTTGCGCTACTACCAGAACAACGTGGCGGGCACAGTTTGTCTCGTGGAGCGGATGGCCGCACACGGGGTCAAGACGCTGGTGTTCAGTTCCAGTGCCGCCGTCTACGGCGACCCTGGCACGATGCCAATCAACGAAGACAGCCCCCCGGACCCCACGAGCCCCTACGCGCGAACCAAGCTCATCGTCGAGGGCCTCCTGCACGACACCCACGCCGCCGATCCCGGCTGGCGCATCTCCATCCTGCGCTATTTCAACGCGGTGGGCGCCCATCCTAGCGGCGAAATCGGCGAAGACCCCGCCGGCGTGCCCATGAACCTGTTGCCGTCCGTCGCCCAGGTCGCCGTCGGCCGGCGGGAACTGCTGAATGTGTTCGGCAACGACTACCCCACCCCGGACGGCACGGGCGTACGCGACTACCTGCACGTCGTCGATCTCGCCCGGGGACATGTGAACGCACTTGACTACCTCGCCACAGGAACCGGGGTTGCCGTTCACAATCTCGGTACCGGACGGGGACACACCGTATTCGAGGTCGTGCGCGCCTTCGAAGCCGCGAGCGGACGGCAGATCCCTTACCGCATCGCCCCCAGGCGACCGGGCGATGTCGTCGTGTCGTGTGCCGATCCCGGCAAGGCCGGCGACGAACTGGGCTGGACGGCCCAGTACGACCTCCGGCGCATGTGCGAAGACCTTTGGCGATGGCAGACCACGCACCCGCACGGCTTTCGAGGCGGAAAGGCGTAGAATGCGCGCCACCGCGTCGGAACCCGGAGGGGTGGCTGAGCGGACGAAAGCACTGGTCTTGAAAACCAGCGAAGGGCGACCTTCCCAGGGTTCGAATCCCTGCCCCTCCGCCAACAACAACCACAAAACAATGTCTTACGGAGACAATACCTAATTCGTACCACGCACCTGGAAGCCTTGGCGCCCCGCGATCATCCCGGACCACCAATCCGTTAGCAGTTCCGCCCCTTCCGAAGTGGCCTTCGCAGCAAATTTGCGGGCGTCGTCCCTGAGCTTCGCCACCGGGATGCCGACATGGTCCAGTTCGTGGATGTGGCCGACCAGCCAGCGCTCCAGATGTTCCTCCGCCACCTCGATGTGGAACTGCAATGCCAAGGTGTGGGCCCCCACGGCGAACGCCTGGTTCGGGCACTTCGGCGTGGACGCCAGGGACGGGCACCCCCTGGGTAGTTCGAACGCCTCGCCGTGCCAGTGCAGCACCGGACTCGTCAGGTAGCGCAATGGGCCCGCGGAACCGGCGTCGGTCAAGGTCAGGCGTCCCCAACCGATTTCGGGGTCTTGCATCGGGGCAACCGTCGCGCCGAGGGCATAAGCGATCAACTGTGCTCCGAGGCAGATACCCAACGTCGGCAGCCCACGCTCGATGCGCTTGCGGATCAGGTCCACCTCCTCACCTAGGTGGCGGAAGCGACCCACGTCGTTGACGCTGATCGGCCCGCCCATGACGACCAGCAGCTTCGCATCCGTCCCGTGCGCCAGTTCGTCGCGGGGTGGATCAAGGTATTCGAAGGACAACCCCCACGACGCGAACAACCGCTCCATCGTTCCGAGGTCTTCGAAGCTGACGTGGCGAACGACTTGGACCGGCGCAGGGGTCATCGGATCGGGTTTGCCATAGCGGCCCTGCGGCAGGAGCCTTGAATACGGGGTAGCATCGCTGATCGACGCACCGACACCAGCATGTCCTGACCATCCAGAACGAACCGCCAGCCGCGGCAGCATACTCGGATGGCCCCGGTGTTTGAACGCTCTCGCCCCACCCCACCTTCACGTTCTTTTCTCCCGCAGGTTCAAAGTGAGACTGCCACGGCCCATCCGGTGTCGCGCTAGCTGGTCTATAATGCCCGCTTCCGTTTCGCAGCCTTCTGGAGTACTCCCTTGAAATCGTTTGCAATAGCAGTACCGATCGCACTTGCATCGCTTGCCATCACAAACGAACCGGCAATTGCCGAGGAATCCGGTGAGCAAGCATCGTCCGGCCCGATCGAAGAGGTGGTGGTCGTCGGTTCACGACGTCGCGACCGATCGGCATCTGACTCGCCCGTCCCCGTCGACGTCATCGGCGGTGACGATTTTCTCACCCACGGCAGTACCGATATGGACGAACTGGTCGCGGCGCTGGTGCCGTCGTACAACGTCGCCCAGGAGCCAATCAGTGACGCCGCGACGTTCATTCGTCCGGCCACGCTGCGGTCGCTGCCCCCGGACGCCATCTTGGTCCTCGTGAACGGCAAGCGCCGTCACCGGGCTGCGGTCATCGCGCTGCTCGGCGCCGGAATCTCGGGCGGTTCCCAAGGTCCCGACCTGTCGGCCATACCGGCCATCGCCCTGGATCGCCTCGAGGTACTCCGCGACGGCGCATCGGCCCAGTACGGGTCCGACGCCATCGCCGGGATAATGAACTTCGTTTTCAAGGAAGACGCCCAGGGAACGTTGGTAGAAGCCAAGTGGGGCCGACACGTAGAAGGCGACGGCGATGCGATAACCATCGCCGCCAACGTCGGCCTCCCGCTGACGGATCTGGGTTTCGCGAATCTGAGCTTCGAGTGGAAGGAGTCGGATCCGACCAGCCGGAGCGCCCAGCGCGGCGATGCCCAGGGATTGATCGACGCCGGCAATACCGATGTACGACGACCCGCAGCGCAGATCTGGGGCGCCCCCCGGATCTCCGGCGACTTCAAGCTGTTCGGCAACTTCGGCCTCGATCTCAACAACGGCGCCGAAGCCTATGCCTTCGGCAACTGGGCCGAGCGGCAGGTGGAGGGCGGCTTCTACTTCCGGAATCCCCACACCCGGGGCGGCGTGTTCCGCGGTCCGGTCGTGGATGGAACGCCCACCGTCAAGGTCGCGGACCTAACCGCCGACGGCACAGGGAACTGCCCGGTTGTGCGGATCGTTGACAACGTTCCCGACAGCGCCGCGCTCGCCGCGATCGCGTCGGACCCGAACTGCTACTCGCTGATCGAGAAGTTCCCGGGAGGCTTCACGCCCCAGTTCGGCGGCTACATCCACGATCTGAGCATCGCGGGCGGGCTCCGCGGCACCTTGGACTCCGGCTGGTTCTACGACTTGAGCGCCACCGCCGGCCGCAGCCACGCGCTGTTCTACATCTACAACACCATCAACCCGCAGTTGCTATGGCAGCGCAACGAGATCGACACCTACTACGAGGCCGGCGCCTACACCGAGACGGACCGTGTACTGAACTTCGATCTGTCGAAGCCGTTCGACGTCCAGGCCTTTGGCACGGTCAACGTGGCTGCCGGCCTGGAGTACCGGGACGAGACCTTCCGGATCGGCAACGGCGAGCCGAACTCGTTCTACATCGACCCCAACCTCGAACACGGGCTGGCGGCGCAGGGCTTCGGCGTCGGCTCCAACGGCTTCCCCGGGTTCCAGCCCGGCGATGCCGGCGAGAACACGGTGCGGTCGCTCGCGGCCTACGTCGACATCGAATCCAACGTCTCCGAGAATCTCCTGCTCGGCGGGGCATTGCGCTACGAGAACTACTCCGAGTACGGCAATACGCTCGACGGCAAGATCGCCGCACGTCTGCAGCTCGGCTACAACGTGGCCGTCCGGGGCGCGGTCAGCACCGGATTCCGCGTACCCACCGCCGGCCAGGCGAACCTGCGCAACGTCACGACCGAGTTCAACATGGGCTTCCTGGCGGACATCGCCACGCTGCCGCCGACGAATCCCATCGCCCAGCAGAAAGGTGCGCGGGCATTGACCCCGGAGGAGTCCGTGAACACGACCCTCGGCGTGGTGTTCGGAGTGGGCGGCATGGACGTGACGGTGGACTACTACCTGATCGAGATCAAGGATCGGATCTCGTTCACGAGCCGCTTCAACCTGACGCCCTCAGACATCACCGCCCTTCTGGCCGCAGGGGTCAGCGACGCGCAGAGCTTCACGTCGGTGAGGTTCTTCTCGAACCTGCAGACCGTGGAAGCGTCCGGGATCGACGTGGTGGCGACCTGGCCGTTCTCGCTCGGCGGAGGAATGTCCAACCTGACATTCGCCGGGAACTGGCAGAGCATCGACTTGACCAAGTTCAATCCCGACTTCACCAGCGACAACCGGCGCCTGCAGATCGAACAGGGCCGGCCGGATTCCCGGTTCTCCGTAACGTGGACCCACAGCCAGGGCCGGTGGCGCACCTTGCTGCGGGCCCGATACTACGGCGAGTACTACGATGCCCCGACCAACGACGGCTCGGTGGCTTTCTATCCGGATCCGAGCATGCTGTTCGACGCCGAAATCGCACTCGATCCGACCGACTCGGTGACCCTGCTGTTCGGCCTGCAGAACGCCTTCGACGAGTATCCGTCCACGAACCCCCACGGCGAGGTCGCGGGTCTCATCTACCCAGAGCAATCGCCGTACGGCTTCAACGGCGGGTTCTACTACGTGCGGGCGCAGTGGCGCAGGTAGACCCCGAGACCCGCTAGACCAACGACGCCCGGTGACCTCCGTCCCGGGCGTCGCTACTATTGGAGGAGCCGTCCACCACGAGACACCCATGCCCGTCGTCGCTGATGTTCGCTACCTGAACGCCGACTGGCGCGACCGCACCGAGACCCCGGTGGTCGGCGACCGCGACAGCCGGCGTGCCAACACCTCCAAACACGCCGTCGAGATTCGCGACGCCCGGGGCGGTCTCGCCGACGGCGAGTTGAACCTCGACGTAAACGGATTCGCTCTGCTTCGCCATGACTCCGCTGTTCGGGATTTTCGCGACGACGACCAAGTTCGTCGGATCTACTACCCGGAAATCGTCTCCCTGGCGAAACGTACCACCGGCGCCACAGAAGTCGTCATCACCCAACACCTCGTACGCACCGAGGATACGTCCGACTTCAACCGCGCCTATGCGCGTTTCCTGCATTGCGACTACACCCTCGACGATCCCCGGGCAATGGCCGAACGTGCCTTGGCGAGGCGCGACCTCAACATAAACGACTATTCGACGAGCGAATTCGCCTGGTTCAACAGTTGGCAACCGTTCGACCATCCCGTCGAGCGAAACCCCCTAGCCGTGGTCGATGCCAGCACCGTGAAGGCCGAGGACGTCCTCGACTACTACTACACGGGCCATGGCCAGAAAGGGAAGTCGGCGATGCCGCTTTGCGACCCCGGCCACCGTTTCTACTACGTCCGGCGAATGCAGACCGACGAACTGCTGCTCATCAAGCAACTGGACACACGGCGAGGCCTATCGAAGGTCTGTCCCCACACATCGTTCGACGATCCCACCTCTGCCGACGATGCGCTGCCAAGACGCAGCATCGAAGTCCGGATGATGGCGGTATTTGGGTGATCTTCCTTAAGCCGGCTATCGTTGCGCGGTATCCGTTCGTCACCCTGCCGTGCTAGTTTGATCGGTTGGCTTTTCTGCTAAACGGACATCCGCCCCGGTGTGTCCAACCACCTACCATAGCGTTGTCAGCCATATGACCAACGACCAGATTTCGGCCATCAAACGGGACTACGACCGCGATGGCTTCGTTGTCCTTCCCGGCTTTCTTGAGGGCGAGGCGCTCGAGGAATTGCGCGAGCGGGCCACGAGACTCGCCGCCGATCTTCGGCGTCGTCGGCGCAACGGCAACCCCCTGGAGTCTGGGCCGAGAGAACAAAGGGCAGGCACGTCGAAGCGCGACTTCGGAGATGTGTTCAAGAGCCTTCAGGATCACGATGCCTGGTTCGACAACGAACTCAGGGCCGGGAGGCATGTGCCGTTGATCAAGGCGCTGATCGAGGACGAGCCCGTGCCAGGCACCGCCGCGTGGTTCACCAAGCGTCCGGGCTCGAGGGCGGAGATCGGACCGCACCAGGACGCCCTCGGCCTGCCGCAAGGCCTCAAGGCCGGGGCGACCATCTGGATCGCACTCGATCCCGCCGACCCGGAGAACGGCTGCCTCCACTACGGGCAGGGCTCCCACAAACACGGGCACGACCGCGGCATTCCCATCCCCGGCTACGACGTCGATGACGGAACGGCTGTGCCAGCCACTGTTCAACCGGGGGATGCGGTCATCCACAACTCTCTGACCGTACATTGGTCGGGGCCAAATCCGACCGTCCGTCCGCGCGGTGCGGTTTCGTTCTTCTATTGGGGCGCTGCGAACCAGACCCCGGATCAGGTGGACAAGATTCTCGGACGGTGGCGGACCAGGAAGGAAAAGGAGCGAAAATCATGGGTGTAGACGTTGCCGACCTCGAAGCCGTCGGAGAATTCGGCTCGAAGGCCTGGTGCGAAGC
Source organism: Gammaproteobacteria bacterium (assembly GCA_026706425.1). Lineage (GTDB taxonomy): Bacteria > Pseudomonadota > Gammaproteobacteria > Pseudomonadales > Azotimanducaceae > VXYL01. Next base: position 2,570 of record JAPOYW010000037.1, on the reverse strand, counting down.
CTGCGGCAGGTACGGCGTTCAGCTACTCGAAGAAGGGGATTTGCCTGCCGACACGGCATGGGGTTTCAGCGAAATCTACACGCACCCGCCCGCCCGGCTCCTCGAAGGCGGACGGCAAATGTCCGCCTACTACCTCATGGTGAAGGACGGACGGGTGTCTGGAGGCGACGGCGCACCCGAGGAGTGCCGTGCGTTGCCCGGCTTCCACGTCGCAATCAATTGGGCCGCCATCTGCAACCAGTCCCGTTCCCTTTACGGCCGTGAAGGCCAGCGGCAGCGCTCGGCGGAGGAGAAGGTGATGTACCAGGAGATCGAGGACTACGTGGGACGCCCCAACCCGTTGAACATGGCACCCCGCGCAAAGGCTGTTTGGCCACCTGCGGTCGGTGCCACCCTGGGCGCCGGATCGGAGGAAGGCGGCGGTCTGCACAACATCGCCGCCACGCTGCAGGCACCGTCCCCAGAGTTCGCCGACCTGCCGACGACCGAGTTGGGCGTACCGGTGTTCTCCGCAATGACCGACGAGCAGAAGCGCTTCTTCCTCGCGCTATGCGGAGCGGAGCTCTAGCCTCCACGTAAGCAGCCGTCGGCCCGAGGAATCGCCGTGCCGCGGAACGTCCTCTTCATCACGGCAGACCAGTGGCGGGGCGAGTGCCTGTCGTGCCTTGGACACTTCGTCGAAACGCCGTACCTGGACGCGCTGGCCGCCGAAGGCGTTCTGTTTGCTAACCACTTCGCCAACGCCGCGCCTTGCGGGCCTTCGAGGGCAAGCATTCACACCAGTCTCTACCAGCACGAGCACGGGGTTACCTTCAACCACGTACCGCTTTCGGCCCGCTACACAAATTGGGCGCTTCAAACACGCTGGGCGGGACTCGACCCCGTCCTATTCGGCTATACCGACACGACCCTGGAAAAAGGCCAGCAGGATTCCTATCCGGAGGGTGTTCTCCCGGGGCTTGCCCCGATAGTCCAACTCGGCAAGAACATCTGGGAACCCGTCGAATGGGCCGATTGGCTGGCCACCAAGGGACATCCGGTCCCGGATTCTCTCGCAGACCTCTACATGAAGACCAAGCCGCAGCCCGTCGCAGACGAACGCAACCAGCTCGCGCCGGCGCTCGAGGTTCCCGCCGAACTCCACGACACCTACTTCATGGTCGAGGAGGTGCTGGACTACATCCGCGACCGCTCCGGATGGTGCGTGCACCTGTCGCTGCTACGACCGCACCCGCCTTGGACGGCGCCGGAGCCCTACAATCGCCTGTATCCACCGGGCGACCTGCCGTCCCCGAACCGCGCCGCCGACCCCGGCGACGAGGCGAAGCAGCACCCGTTCCTGGCCTACGCCATGAATCGAAAACACCAGCGCATGTCCAGGGACGATGCAAGTCGACGACGGTGGCAATCCGGCTACTACGGCTTGATGACCGAGGTCGACCACAATCTCGGTCGACTGTTCGCCGCACTCAAGGCATCCGGCGCTTGGGACGACACGCTGGTCGTTTTCACGTCGGATCATGGCGAGCAGCTCGGCGACCATTGGCTGATTGGCAAGCTCGGCTATTTCGACGAGTCGTTCCACGTTCCCATGATCGTGTTCAATCCCGCGCCGGACGCCGATTCGCACCGCGGACGACGCATCGACGCCTTCACGGAAGGGGTCGACATCACGCCCACGCTGCTCGACTGGCTAGGTGTGGATATCCCCGAGCAATGCCGCGGTGAGTCGCTGCTTCCCGCCACGACCAACGGCGATCTCGGCAACCGCTGGCGCACCGAAGCGCACTGGGAATTCGACTTCAGTGCGAGCCACTTCCATGCCGAAGCCACATTCGGGCTTAATCCTGCGGAATGCAGACTTGCGGTTGTCCGAGGTGAAAGCAGCAAGTACGTGTACTTCCCCGGATTGCCGGACGTCTTTTTCGACCTTGCCGACGATCCTCGGGAATCGGTCAATCTAGCCTCCGACCCCCGCTACCGTACACGAGTCGAGGAGGACTCTCGCAAGTTGCAGGCCTGGTCGACGCGTCGCGGCCCCTAGGTACTGGAAAAGTCTGCACCAAATGCCGCTGCAAGGTGCGGAGTGTGCACCAACTGCAGCCTGTCGGCCTCGACCGCCTAGGGCGGGATCATGCCTGGGCCTTCGTGCCCATGATAGTGGGCAACTGCGTACGCAGCCCGATCGCGTGCTCGATGTCCACCTGGAAGGCAACACCGGTGCCGGGCTCTGAATCGAACCGGCCTTCGCGGCCGATGCTCGCGAGGATATCCTCCGCGCGGGCCGCGGAGACGACGAAGAGAATGACATTGCGGGACGCCCAGAGGTCGAGCCCGAGGAACGTCTTCTGCGGCATCAGTCCCTCGCCGCGTACGCCGGTGATGATCGTGGCGCCGGTCGCCCCGGCCGCCCGGGCCGCGTCGATGACGGCGTCGGTGCGCGCGTCGTCTACCAACGCGACGATCAGTTTGAGCGTCATGCCGCCTCTCCCCTAGCACGTCTGGCTCGCCGGAAGCGGTTCAGCCAGGACGTCGCCATGCTGTAGCCAAGTACCAACATGATAGGGAAC
>JAPOYW010000051.1 GCA_026706425.1 Gammaproteobacteria bacterium | reverse complement strand
GCGGCAGTTGCCCGCGCCAACACCAAGAGCACGGTCTCGTTGACGATGTCCTTGAGCTCGTCGGCCGTGGGTTCCGCACCGCCGAAGAACTTCAGAATGTGGTCAAGGTTCATCCGGACAGGCTCCTGTAGGGGTTAGTTACTGCGGCGTGCGCAAATTATAGCAGCCGGGTTGGATTAGGGCGTCGGCGCATTCTCCTCGAGCAGCCCTTCCGCCTTGAACCGCCGCCATACGTCGTCGGGTACTTCGGTGTCGAGGTTGCGTCGGCTGGCAACGGGCTCCTCGGGCGACTTGGCGCCGGGGATGACGGTCGCCACCGCCGGATGTGCGAGCGGAAACTGCAACGCCGCGGCGGCGAGCGGCACCCCGTGGTCTTCGCAGATGGCGTGCATGCGCTCGGACCTGGCGACCACCTCCGGTGGCGCGGGCGCGTACATGTAGGTCGCCGAACCCGATGGGTCGGCCAGCCAGCCACTGGCATACGGGGCGGCGATCACCACGCCGATGCGCCGTTCTTCGTAGAACCGAACGCCGGTTTCCCAAGCAGCGGCAACCGTGGCGAAACTCGCCTCGTTGCCGATCGCCGGGCTGCCGATCGTGCCGCCGCCGAACCCCAAGGGCGTGACGGCCAGCCGACTCTTGCCGACGGCGCGAATTGTGTTCGTGTCCATCATCGTCATCCCGTCAAATCGACATCCAACGCGTCGACCCAAACCCGCGCGTTGCGCTTGGCACCCGCAATGGCCCGTGGAGAACGTCCCTTGCGGTCCGCCAGATCGGCATCGGCGCCGGCGTCAACGATCAGGCGAACCACGTCCAGCAACTTGGCCTTGTCCTTCACCGTGGACCGCAACGCGGCGGCTAGCGGCGTCTCGCCTCCTCGATCCCGGGCGTCCGCCTCGCAACCGTGTTCGAGCAAGAGCGCCACGATGTCCACGAAGCCCGCCTTGGCGGCGCAATGCAGTGCGGACTGGCCCTTGTGGTTCCGCACGTTCACATCGGCCCCCGCCTCGATCAGTGTACGCACCCTTTCCACGTTGCCGCCGCGATCGCCGCGGGACTGGAACACGATGGGCGGCCAGCCGCCTTCCGCATAGTCCGGTCCGTAGTCCACGCCGTGCGCCTTCAGCACCTCGACCATCGCCGGGTTGGCGATCCCCGAACGCGGCGGCTCCGACGTCGACGGATCGAGGCCCGCCGCGATCAACGCCTCCAAGATATCCACCCGGTCCCGCCAAATGCAGAAACGCATCAGGAAGTAGCCGTAGGGCCGCGGGTCGGCGCCGGATTCGAGCAGCAGAGCGACAATCTCGGCATGTCCCGCAGCGACAGCGTAGTGCAGCGGGGTGGCCACGGCGTTCATGTCGTTCTGGTTCTTCTCGGACCTGGCAAGGTCCGGGTCGTGGTCCAGGTATTCCCGTACGCCCTTGATGTCGCCCAAGTAGGCCGATGTGTGGATGTCGAACGCGGCACCCCGGTCGAGGAGGAACGCCGCGACGGCGGGGTGCTTCTTGTGGCGGGCCGCGCAATAGGGCGAGATGTCGACCAGGAGCGGCGTGAAGTGGCAGCCACAGGCGTCGATGTCCGCACCGAGACCGGCAAGGTACTCGACCACCTCAAGCCGCCCACGGTAGGCTGCTTCCCACAGCATGGTGCGACCGTGGGAACCGGTGCGCCGCAGCCAGTGCGGCTTCTCGGCCAACACCGCCTGCAACGTGTCGAGATCTCCGCGCCCGGCCGCGGCCACGCCGATCTTCAGGAAATCGCTGGCTTTGCCGGTCAGCAACGACACCGTAAACACCCACCGGGTCTTTCAGTGTGACCGAGTCTATCAACGCGGGCGGCTACAATGGCGACCGCGCTTGGCACACGGTCTCGAATGAACGAACCGATTGCTATCCCACTGACCGACGCGAGGGCACTCGAGGTGTCGCTGGCGGGTGGCAAGGCTGCATCGCTGGGCCGTCTGGTCGCCGAGGACTTTTCGGTTCCACAAGCCGATCTGCTCACCGCGCGTTTCTTCGCTCCGTGGATCGTAGCGATGACCTCGGCACCGGAGTGGCACGACATTCGCACGGTGCTGATCGACTCCGACGGTTCCCACTCCGGCGAAATCGCGCAGCGGTGCACTGCACTCAAAGCCCGTGCCTCGCGCCTTGAATTCGACATCGAGCAACGACGAGCACTCGATGACGTCGCCGACCGCGCCGGACAGGGTGTTCTCGCGGTGCGCTCCTCCGCACCCGAGGAGGACCTCGCTCACGCTTCCTTCGCCGGTCTCTACGAAACCCGGCTGAATGTGACCCGAGCGGACTTGGTGGCGGCAGTGCGGCAGTGTTTCGCCGCTTGCTTCGATGCACGGCTGTTGGTCTACAAGGCCAAGCGGGAACTGGACCTAGCACCGGATTTCGCGGCCATCGTCCAACGCCAGGTTGCAAGCGACGTCTCCGGCGTTGCCTTCTCCCTCAATCCGCACAACAACGACTTCGACGAGATGGTGGTCAATGCCACTCGGGGTCTCGGCGACAAGGTGGTTGCCGGCGAGGTGAATCCGGACCAGTGGGTGATCGACAAGGTGAACGGCAGGACCGTGGAACACCGTGTGGGCGCACGACCAGGCGAACCCGACGCGACCGCCTGCCTTGACGACGCCAAGCTTGCCGCGGTGAGCCGCGCCGTGTCCGCGGTGGAGGCGCTCTTCGGCTTTCCCGTCGATGTCGAATGGGCCTTCGAGGGACCTCGGCTGTATCTGCTTCAGGCGCGTCCCATCACGACGTACATCCCCTTGCCCGAGGAGATTCAGACCGCCCCGGGAGAACAACGTCTGCTCTACATGGACCCGAGCCTCGGCGAAGGCATCACCATGAGCGGCGCGATCACGCCTCTTTCCGTGGATCTCTTCGCCAAGCTGTTCGAGTGGCTGGGGAGCTACGTTTTTGGGCCGTCGTTCCTGGATTCCGACTTGAAGCACGGCATCGTGGGTGCGGCAGGCGTCCGGCTCTACGGGAATGCCTCGCACCTCTTGCTGTTTCGGGACCTGCGCAAGGTGGCCCCGGAGAAGCGCTTCGTCGACACGACCTTGGCGGAGTTGTTCGCGACGGCCGACCTCGAACCGTACCGGGGGAAACCCCCGCCCAACCTTGCCCGTCGGCGGATGATCCCCGCAGTGGTCAAGGCGATGGTGCGGTTGGGACCCTTCGTCGTTCCCCTGGCGCGCGCGATCCTGCGCCGGGATGCCTTCCTCGCGGGGTATCGGGACGACCTCGCGGCTTTCGAGGCGGAACTGGCGAAGACCGACACCGACATGCCGGTCGTCGAATTGGCCCGGCACCTCTACATCGCCGTGGCGCGGGTGAGTCTGACGGCCACGGCACCTGCCCTGCTGATGTTCATCTACGGCGGTACCGAAGCGCTCATGGGCCTGATCGACACCTCCTCGGCCCGTCACAGGCGCTTGGCAATGGACATCCGGGGCGGTGGCGACGAACTGGTGCTGGAAATGGGCCTGGCCATGTACCGCTTGACGCGGCTGCTGCCGGCCTCCGCGTTCAGCGATCCCGCCGGGCTAGCGGAGCGAATCGCTGCACGCAACGCGCCGGAGGATTTCCTTGGCGCATGGGACGACTTCCTGCAGCGATTCGGCTGCCGCGGCCCCTTGGAGATGGACCTCGCCAACCCGAAGTACGGCGACGATCCCCAATTGCTGCTCGGCCAACTCGCCACCGTGGCGCTCGGCGACGCCGACCCCGTCGCCACCCACGCGGCGCGGAGGCACGCCCGGCAAGTCGCCTACGCCGAGCTTTCCCGGGAGCTTCCCGCAAGAAAGAGCCGCAAGCTCGCGCGCATCCACCGCACCATCGAAGCCTTCGAGAGTGTGCGAGAGATGCCCAAGCATCATTTCGCGATGGCGAACATGGTGCTCCGCCGTCGGCTCCTCCAAAGCGCCACGCGATGGGTCGCGGAAGGCCGACTTGACCAGGCCGAGCAGGTTTTCCAAATTACCTTGGATGACTTCGACAGCGCCGAGACGGACGACGGGCTCGACCTTCGCGCCCTGGTGGCGGAACGCGGTGCCTTCTACCGGGACGTCAAGGCCCGGGTACGGCACTTCCCGCACCTGATCGACTCCCGCGGCCGAATCCTCAAGCCCATTCGCGAATACCAACCGGGCGAACTTACGGGGGTTCCGGTGTCGCCCGGCATCGTCCGGGGCCCCGCGAACGTGTTGGACTCCCCCCTCGACAAGACGCTGCTGCCGGGCGACGTGCTGGTCGCCCACACCACCGATCCCGGCTGGACGCCGCTGTTCATCAACGCCGCGGCCGTTCTCCTGGAAGTGGGCGGCGAGTTGCAGCACGGGGCACTTCTGGCCAGGGAATACGGCAAGCCATGCGTCGCGGGAATCGTCGGGCTGATGGAGGGGCTCCACGACGGTCAGATCGTCGAGGTAGACGGCGATCAAGGCGTGGTTCGGATTATCTAGAGAGTCGGCAAGGCGCGAACTTCGACCCGGTTCGGCGCCATTTCACGCGCCGCCTCGATGTGACGGGCCGCGACCGCCCTGTAGTCCGGATTGGTGGCGCTGACCTCGACGTACATCTGCGCCAACGTCATGGGCACTTCCCAATTCTCCCTCTCGTGTCGGACTGCCGCCGGCGCCTCGGCATCGACCAGCGCCAGCAGTCTCGCCGCCTCCTCCCGGTGTCGAGTGCGCAGGAACCGCCAACGGTTCCGCGTGTACTGAAACAAGAACAGCCTGAACTGGTTCGCCATCGGTTCGAATGCGTCGATAGCCTCCGCAAAGAACTCCCGGGTGCGGTGCGGCGCGATTCCGAGGCTCGGCTCCGAACTTCGTATGGCCAACGCGCCGATGCTTGCCGACGAAAACGCCGCCTTGTTCGCCCAGAACCCAAGCCCCGCCAAAGCCGCCGATACCACGACCGCGGCGACACCGAGGACCGGTCGCCTGACGCGGCCTAGAGTCGGTTTGAACCGATTGCGAATCGTCGCGACGAGCTTGGTCGACCAGAACGAGGACGGTTCCGGCTCACCCACGGCGCGGGACGCGACGGCCACGAACGCGAGGAGCAGGGTGAACTGCAGCGTGCCGGTGACGACCTCAGGGGAAACCAGGGCCTGAGCAAAATAGCCGACCAGCGCGCCACCGGCGAAAACCAACACGATGCGCTCCCTTCGCCCCATGCGTCGCGCCGCGCGCAATCCGACGATCAGCAAGCCGGCCCAGACGGCAAGGTGGCTGATGACACCCAATGCCCCCTTGGTGGCAAGCTCTTCCGCCAGGCGACCGTGGGCGTTGTCGTGGATGCGCATCTCGGCACCCATCTCCGAGCCGTGGCGCCCCAATACCACGACGTAGTTCTCGGGACCCCAACCGAATACCGGTCTTTCGAAGAAGCCCTTCGCCGCTGCATCCCAGGCCGAGAGTCGCGTCTCGACGGTTCGTTTGGAAAACGCCAACGTGCGATCGACGAGCGGGTTCGGGGAGCGGACCCGTTGGCTATCCGGCGCCGCCTCGAAGGTCGCGACCAGCAGCGCGAACGCGACGGCCGCTGCCGCCAGCAGACCGGCCGCCGTTCCGACCGCCAACCGCACGCGGCCCCGTTCCAGGTAGGCGAACAGGACGGCCACCGCGGCGAAACCCGCGATCAGCCCGAGGAACGCGCTGCGGGCCGCCGTCAAGGTCACGACCCAGGCACCAAGCACTGCACAGAGTCCCCAGAAAAGCGTCGAGCACCACGGTGCGATCATTCGGATGTCGACAGTCCCCGACATTCCCGACCGCAGTCCTTCACCATCGGTGGAAGTGGACGCCGCCTTGGTCAACGATTCCATGGAGAAGCCGGCCGCTACGAGACTGTTCACGAGCACGTACGCACCCAAGTGAATGGGATTGCCCAGGGTCGCCGTGATCCGTCCGTAGCCTTCCTTCGACCACTCCCAGAGCAACGCCTCCACGTCGAAATGCTGCCCCACTGCCCATAGCGCGATCACCATTCCCACGACCACTTTCGCCTTCAGGAGAAGATGCCAATGCGCGACGCGCACAACCGACACCAGGACGACGGCGAACGCGAACCAGTGGGCCTGCTCCAGGACGCCCCCCAGCCGCTCGTAGGTAGAGAACAGGCTTCGAACGACGCTGACCCCGAGCAACGCCGACACCAAGGAGACTCCAAGCGCCACCGCGAGCAGTCCGAGCGGGAGCGAACGCGGCGGCCGGTATGCGGGATTCAGCACCGCGAGGACCGTCCAGGCCACGAAGACGACCTCGACGATGCACCGGAACAGCAGCCCCTTGCCGACCAGGTACGGGAAGATCGTGGGCGGAAACAACACCGCTTGGTTGTTCACGACGAGCGGGAAAAAGGCGGATTCCCCGCTGACTACGAACGGAATCAGGAGAATCAACCCGATGCCAGCCCAGATCACGCCAAGCGCGGCACGTTCGATGGGGCGAAGCGGCATGGGACGGACGGACTCGGGCGACATCAACACGCTAACACCTTTTCGCGCCGACGGACTATGATGTTTGGTTCGTAAGAAAGGGACTCGGACAAGAGTACGGCGAGCAGATGGCCGTTTCGGCAAGGTCGGGGGCGGAGCCCGTCATCCGGGTGCGCGACCTGCACAAGAACTACCGCATGGGATCCGACACCATCCATGCGTTGAACGGCGTGGACTGCGCGATCCACGCCAACGAATACGTGGCGGTCATGGGGCCTTCCGGTTCCGGCAAGTCCACCCTGATGAACATCATCGGCTGCCTGGACCGGCCCACGACCGGCGAGTACTGGCTTTCCGGCGAGAACGTCTCGAAGCTGGGCGACAAGTCGCTGGCCCGCGTACGCAACCGCCGCATCGGCTTCGTTTTCCAGACCTTCAATTTGCTGCCACGGGCCTCGGCCCTGCAGAACGTCGAGATTCCCATGATGTACGGCGGCGTCGGGCGCCGCCAGCGCCGCGCCCGGGCCCGCGACACGCTCGAGCGCGTCGGACTCAAGGACCGCATGAAGCACAAGCCCAGCGAGTTGTCCGGCGGCCAGCGCCAGCGGGTCGCCGTCGCCCGGGCGCTGGTCAACGAACCGGAGATCCTGCTTGCGGACGAACCCACGGGGAATCTCGACAGCCGCACCGGCGAGGACATCATGGATCTGTTCGACGCCCTGTACGACGCCGGCCAGACCATCATCCTCGTGACCCACGAGACCCACATCGCCAATCGCGCCCACCGTCACGTTCAACTGCACGACGGTGTCGTCACTCAAGACCATAGCCGGAGTAGGACCGATGTCCAGTAACGCCACCCAACGCGCCGCCTCCGACGGATTCGGCTCCAGCCCCCATCGCATCTCGACCCTCCTGGCCGCGATCGCCCTGGCCACGGCCGGGTGCGACCAGATCGTCAGCATGATCGAGGGAAGCGACGATGAAACCGTGGAGGAGGAGGCTTTCTTCGAGGCCGTGGGTGTGGTCCGCGGCGACATCCGGGTGGCGGTGGAGGCAGCCGGCGGCATCGAGCCGGTGACCACCGTCGAGGTGAAGTCGAAGGCATCGGGCGAGATCCTCGAACTCAACGTCGACACCGGCGACACCGTCGAGACGGGTACGCTGCTGGCGCGGATCGACCAGCGCATCCTCAAGAACTCGCTGGATCAGGCCAAGGCGAGTCTCGAAGTCTCCCGCGCCGAACTGACCAACACCGAGTCTCAGCTGGAACGCATCCAGAAGCTCTACGAACAGGAATCGTTGTCGAAGGCCGATTACGAACAATCCCTGTTGCAGCACGCCTCGGCCAAGTCCCAGGTCGTGCGCGGCGAAATCCAGGTGGAGAACGCCGCCATCGCGCTGGAGGACACCGACGTCCGGGCGCCGATCTCCGGCACGGTGATCGAGCGCCTGGTCGAACAAGGCCAGGTCATCTCGTCGCCCATGGGCGATGTCGGCGGCGGTACGTTGCTGCTGCAGATGGCCGATCTTTCCAGGGTGCGGGTGCGGATGCTGGTGGACGAGATCGACATCGGCAAGGTGCAGCCCGGCACCATCGCCCAGGTCAACGTCGCCGCCTATCCGACCCGCTCGTTCGAGGGCGCGGTCCTCAAGGTGGAACCCCAGGCCAGTCCGCAACAGAACGTCACCATGTTCCCCGTGCTGATCGACCTGGACAACCGGGAAGGTCTGCTGAAGCCGGGCATGAACGCCGAGGTCGAACTCGTGGTCGCGGACCGCACCGACGTCCTGACCATCCCGAACGCGGCCCTGCGGACCCCGGCCGATGTTCACGTCGCCGGCGGGGTGGTCGGGTTGAGCACGGAGCAGGTCGACGCGATGCTCGCCGCGTCCACGCTTCCGCCCAAGCCCGGCAGCTCGGAAGGAGGCGCTGCGTCCGGCCCGGGCGGCATGTCCGAGGAAGACCAGCAGATGCTCCGCTCCATCATGGCCAAGCGCCGCAACGGCGAGGAACTCAACGAGGAAGAGCAGGCGTTCCAGCGCAAGATGATGCAGCAGTTTGCGCGACGGGGCGGACCCGGCCGGGGTGGTCCGCGGGCAGGTGCCGGCGGCGGCCCTCGGGGTGGCCCGCCGGGCGGCGCCTTCGGCGGTGAACGTCCCCGGAGCGCGTCCATCGACTCGCAGTTCGGCGGCGACTTCATCGTGTACGCACTACGAGACGAGCAGCCCGTTGCCGTTCGGGTCCGCACGGGAGTCACGGACCTCGACCGCACCGAGATCATGCTGGGGTTGGCGGAGGAGGACGAGGTGCTGATCCTGCCCAGCGCGTCGTTGATCCAGGCCCAGGAGGCCTTCCAGCAGCAGATGCGCCGCTGGAACCGGAACGCGTTTGTGAGCGGCTCCTAGGACCACTTGCGCGAGAGGATGACCTAACGCGTCTCGCGAGTACCCGAGCGCGGCTCGTGGGTACACGAGCCGTCAAGGAACAGAATTATGGACCTACCCATTTGCAACCTGAGTGTAAGCATCAAGGCCGCTCAAGGAATCTAGCGTGACTGGTTTCGAAACCATACGGGTCGCCCTCGAGTCGATCATCCACAACCTCCTGCGGTCGACGCTCACGATGCTCGGCATCATCATCGGCGTGTCGGCGGTCATCGCGATCGTGGCGCTGATCACAGGCGCCCAGCGCGCCGTCGACGATCAGATCTCGCAGCTCGGGGGCGCACGGGTGCTGTCGGTGCAACCGGGGCAGTCCTACTGGCGCGGCGTCGCGTCCTCGAACCGGGTGTCGATGACCATCGACGACTACGAAGCGCTGCGGCAGGACTCCCACTACCTGTCGGAACTCGTGCCGGAAATCTCGTCCTACGGTCAGATCAAGTTCGGCAACCAGAACCTGAACCACCGCATCAACGGCACGACGCCCAACTACCCCGACGTCCAAGGCATCGAGGTGGAGCACGGCAGGATGTTCAGCGAGGGGGACGTGCTGGCGCACCGCCGGATGGCCGTGCTCGGCCAGGAGATCCCCGTCAACCTCGACATGGAGCCCGAGACCATGCTCGGCCGGACGATCCTGATCAACCGCGTCCCGTTCCAGGTAGTCGGCATCCTCGAGCGCGTCGGCGCGCCGTGGATGAATCCCGACGACGACATCTTCATACCCATCACGACCGCCGAACAGCGTGTGATCGGAAACGACCGGCTCGACCGAATGTCCGCCAAGGTCGCCGACGGCATCCCGCTGGAGACCGGCATGGTCGATGTCGAGCGTGTCCTGCGGCGGGAACACAAGATCCGCCCCGGCGGCCAGAACGACTTCATGATCATGAACCGCCAGCAGTTCGTGGAAGCCCAGCAGCAGTCGATGGCGATCTTCGCCTACCTGCTCGGCGGCGTCGCCAGCGTCAGCCTGCTGGTCGGCGGCATCGGCGTGATGAACATCATGCTGGTGTCCGTGACCGAGCGCATCCGGGAAATCGGCGTCCGGAAGGCGCTCGGCGCGACCCGGTTCAACATCCTGACCCAGTTCCTTACCGAAGCCCTGACGATCGGTGCCCTCGGCGGCATGCTCGGCATCGCCCTCGGTGCCGGCATCGCGACCGCCATGGCCAATCTCGCCGGCTTCAACACCTACGTGTCCGTCGAAGCCGTCGTCCTCGCCGTTGGCGTCAGCGTCGGCGTCGGCCTTATCTTCGGCGTCTGGCCGGCCCGGCGGGCGGCGCAACTCGACCCGGTGGAGGCCCTGCGCCACGACTAGAGCCCGATTCCCCATTTGAAAGGGAATCATATACTTGGCCAATTTGAGCATATGATTCCCATTTGAAACGTGCGCCCAGGCACGTCGGCGACGTATGAACTCCCGCGTCAGTCTGCCAAAGTCGTTGCGGCCACTCACCCTATCAAATCCGTCCTCTCTCAACTCGTCCAAGTGTTCGTCGTAGAGCGAATCCGCAATTCGGACGTGCCTTTCATAGAGCCTTGTGTTGCCGGTCTAGTTGCCCGCCACTGGCAGACCCGCCGACCGCCTCGGGTCGAACCCGTAGAAGACGCGAATCGGTCGGCCGCCGCTCCGGATGCAAAGTTCACGCATGTGACTGTTGCGCGAACTCTCAACCCGCAGGTCTGCGGAAACGGCACCTGCGAGACGGAAGTGCGGAGCAACCCGGAACCGCCGTCCCACCTTCCGGCCCGGTCGGCGGCTCTCGGGTTCAATGGACCGCATCAAATGCGCTGATATGGAAGCCTAGCTATCTGTGAGTCTTGGCACCAGAGTTCCCGCAACCCTCCAATGTGCATGAATTCTGTTCAGGTTCAGCCCCGAAACCTGACCAAATATCATGTGTTTCCCCACCGCCGTGCAGGGTCAGCGGAGAGACAATCCCGCCACCGCAATCACGACTCGTCTGTCAAGGAGACCATCAATGAAAGCACAAATCTTCCTGCCTATAGCTGCCCTGGCGGCAGCTGCATGCACGGGGCACGCCCGACCACTTGCGGCCTGTGCCGCCCTCCTACTCCCGGTCGGCGCCGCCGCCTATCCCTTCCAGATTGAACCCGTCGACGTGACCGACCAGGTCGATGAGGTCCTGCTGGAAGCCTGCGGTCTGCATCCCGACTGCGGAGCCATCGCATCCTTCGGTCGATCTTTCGTCCTAGTCCGCCGCGGCGACCACGAGGAACCGACCCTCGAAGTGTTTGGTCAGATCGTCGTCGAACCGGGCACTCGTCGCGTGCCAGTCGCGATCGAGACGCCCAAGTGCGTCGCGTCGTGTTCGGTTATTCTCCAGATCGGCGACCGGTACGTGCTGATGATCCGGGACGCCGACGGATTGGCGCACATGTATCCGTTCGACGGCGAAGACGATCATAAGGGCGACGTATCCGAAGTCGCCTATGAGGGTGCCCCTCCAGGTCCGTGCGATGGACTACCGATCGGCCAGCAGGCGCGCATGGAACAGACAGTAACGGCCTGCGCGTGCTGGACGGTCCCGGCGGACCCTAGCAAGCCTCTGGGCAAGAACAACCGGCCGAAGCAGCTCTACTCGATGACGATGAACGTGAAGATCTTCGACTGCCTCGAGAACCTGATCCACAACGAGGACGTCAAGTCACAAGGCGAGGTTCCGATCGGTGCGTCGTGTCCATGCGACAGTCTCTAGGCTTGGGTCCCCGCTTGGCTAGGTCGGCCTCGAGTCCTGTCGGCATCGAGTCCTTCTGGTGTCGCGGGGGATGCCGTGGACCTGAGGCTGGTGACGAAGGCGTGGCGGTAGGTGACGGTGCCGTCGGGCCGGGCGCTTCGTTGACCTCACGGTACAGGCTGCTACGTCGAGAACGTAGGATTTCCACGTCGGATTCTCGTGATTGGCGGACGGGTCCGCGCACCCAACGCGTGCCATCGGGGACCGGTGGCTGGCCTTTGAAAGTCCGGTTTCCGGAAAGTTTCCGAGTGTGCTGTTGTAACGGCGAAAGCAACTTCATCGTCAATCCGAACCACCCAGGCTTCGGGGCGATCACTGCTGGACCCATTTCGGACTTCCGTTCGATGCAAGGCTCGCGCGTTGCGGCCCGCAGCC
>JAPOYW010000602.1 GCA_026706425.1 Gammaproteobacteria bacterium | reverse complement strand
GGGGAGGCTCGCCGACACCTGGACGCGCAAGAACCTAATCGCCATCGGGATCGGGTTCTGGAGCCTGATGACGGCGCTCTCGGGCACCGCGCGCAGCTTCGCGTCGCTGGCGGCCTACCGGGTGGGTGTCGGCATCGGCGAGGCGAGTGCGACGCCGGCGGCGTTTTCGATGTTGTCCGACTACTTTCGGCCCGCGATGCGCGCCACCGTTCTCGCGATCTATTCGAGCGGCATCTACATCGGCGCGGGCATCGGCATCTTCCTTGGAGGCTGGATCGTGGGTGCCTGGGAGAACGCCTACCCGGATGCGTCGCTCGCGCCGTTCGGCCTGAAGGGCTGGCAGGCAGCCTATATCGCCGTCGGGCTGCCGGGCCTGGTGATGGCGGTTTGGGTGGCGACGTTGCGCGAGCCCGTTCGGGGCTTGAGCGAAGGATTGGTGACCCCCGCGCATCCGCATCCCTTTCGGACGACGTTCCAAGAGTTGATGGCCGTGCTGCCACCGTTCACGGTCTGGACCCTGGCCCGCGAAAAAGCCGACTCGCGCGTCATTGCGCGCAACCTGCTCGGGGCGGTGGTGATCGCACTCGTTGCCTGGGGGCTGATCGAACTCACTGCAGATCCCGAACAATGGATCGCGCTGGGCATCGGCACCTACGCGGCGTTCTCGTGGATCCAGGCGCTCGGCCTTCGCGACCCCGCAACGTTCGCGATGATGTTCCGGTGCCGGGCGTTCGTCTACGCGGCCGTGGGATTCCCCTCCATCGCCCTAGTAGCCTACGCGTTCGGCGGCTGGGCACCGCCGTTCTTCATCCGTGTCTACGGCATCAGTCCGACGGAAGCCGGGCTAGTGTTGGGTCTGTCCTTCGCCCTCGGCGGGTGGTTGGGCACCACGATGGGCGGCATCGTCGCAGATCGATTGAAACCCAAGACCGGCAATGCGCGGGTCTACGTGGGCCTGTTCTCGGTCGTCGGCACCGTGCCGACGGCACTGGGCCTCCTGTTGACCGACCACCTGATCACGGCCTACGCCTTCAACTTCATCGCGAGCGTGTTCGCCTCCTGCTGGATCGGCGCAGCGGCCAGCACGGTTAACGACCTCGTCATGCCGAGAATGCGCGCCATCGCATCGGCGTTCTACGTGCTGATGGCGACGGTAGGCCTCGCCGTCGGCCCGTACGCGGTGGGCGAGGTCAGCGACGTGCTGACAGGCACTGGCATGGTGCCCGGAGAAGCGTTGCGTTGGAGCCTCACGCTGTCGCTATCGTTCCTCGCGATACCGGGAATACTGCTCCTGCTGCTGCGTGGGGAGTTGATCCCCGCGGAAGCGAGCCGACTCGAACGGGCACGCGCCGCAGGGGAGCCGGTAAGCGGAGAGGAAGCGCAACCGTAAGGCGGCGTAGAGGCGACGCGGGATCGGACCTCCGCCGTGAGTCGCTTGGAGGTTTTCCCCGTCGAAAGTCCCGAAGACGCCGAGCCGTGGATCACCCGCTGCGTTGGCGTTTCTTCAGTTCGGCGATCTCCGCTTCGAGCCGTCGCCGACGAGCGACCTCCGCATCGGCCCGTGCGGCCTCCGCATCGGCCCGTGCGGCCTCCGCATCGGCCCGTGCGGCCTCCTCGCCGGGGGTGCGCAGGTCTCGACCGGTCTCCGGGTTGTAGAAGCGCAGCTCGGGACCCTTGAGCCATAGGTAAAGCCGGAGGGTCTCGCTCCACAAGCCGGTCTCGCCGTTCGGGAGCGTCCGCGTCGACATGGGTCGGTAGACCGTACCTACCAACGAGAAACCCTTGAGCGGCGGCTTCACGTATTCCGCGCGGGGATCGTAGAGGAAGTACTCCGACACACCCCAGTGCGCGTAGCGCACCTTCTTGCGGTCATCCTCCTGATGGGTGGTCTTCGACGTCATCTCCAACACGAAGGAGGGCGACTCCTCCTCCCATAGTTTGAAGATGTCCCGATAGCGGTCTTCGACGCCGAAAGCGATGAAGATATCCGGCGACAGGTGCCTTCTCGGGTTTCCCGGCTCGTCGTATACGAGCATGTTCACGCCCACGTAGACGCCGGGTTGCGGATCGAATAGCGCCATCAGCGCATGGGCGGCATCCGCCAAGCGCCTGTAGTGCAATGGTGTCTCCGCCACCGGCCTGCCATCCGAGGTCGGATACTCAATGCCGTCGTCGAAGGCAATCGCTTCGCCCATGGGTCGGTCTCCTCCCGTGCCGCGTCCGCCGCACGGATCCCGGATTCGCCTTCGCTTGCTCGTCGGCCAGCCCGGGCAGTTCGCGAGTGCCGGCAACGTAGCACACGCCTGGTACAACCCTCAATCGGCGATCGAGTCCGTCTGATTCCCTGTGTTTCCGCATCGGCGCTGCTCATGTGTCGACAACGCCGATTGTCCCCGTTGGGACCGTGGGGCACTGACCGCCATCGCCGATGCGGGCCGTGCGAAATGGCTGGAATTGCCGTCGGAAATCGACCCGGGGCAGGCCTACGCCGCGAAAACGCGTAGGGGACGGGCTTGTCCCGTCCCGCGCCGAATCCCGCGTCTCGTCCGGCAGCGGGCGACCGCGCTCCCTTATTGGCGCGTTAGGGTCGCGCCTACGAGGGTTTGCCGCCCTTGACCACGATGCGGTGCATGATGCGGGTTTCGTCGTAGTCGCGGATGGCGTAGTGCATCACGGAGCGGTTGTCCCAGAGCACCAGATCGTTCAACTCCCAATGGTGGCGGTAGACGAACTCCGGACGCGTGCAGTGGGCGAGTAGCCGGAACAGAAGCAGCTCGCTCTCGTCTTCCGGCATGTCGAGGATGTACTTCGTGAAGTTGCCGTTGACGTAGAGAGCCTCGCGGCCGGTTTCGTCGTGGGTGCGCACCACCGGATGCACCGAGTCTTCGACATCGGGTCCGAACACCTTGCCGGTGTGAAACGCCTTCTTGTCGGCGATTCGTTCCTGCAGATCCTCGCTTAAGCTCTCGTAGGCGAGATGCTGGTTCGCGAAAGCGGTGTCGCCGCCGGTCGACGGCAGGCGCTGTGCGTGCAACCCCGTGATGATCGGCGGCGTCGGGTGCCAGGTCATGTCGGAATGCCAGCCGCCGCCGAAAGGATGAACGCCCCGGAAGAAGGTGAACTGCTTGGCGGCCTTGCTGCCGATGAACTGCACATGGTCGGTGTCGCGATGCTTGGTGGCCGGATGGGTCAGGAGGTCGCCCCAACGGCGACCGAACGCCTCGAGTTCCAGCGCGGTGAGCACCTGGTCCGGCAACACCAGCAAGTGGTGTTCGAGAAGCAACTCGCGCAGTTCGGTGATCACGTCGGCACCGCCGTCCCGCGCCAGATCGATACCTTCAACCCGGGCACCCATTGCCACGCTGGCACGCGTTGCAGCCAGGCCGAGTTGTTCCGCCGCTTCCGCCATTTCCCTCTCCCGGTGACCCAAACAACTGATCGTCGTGCATGGGAAGATTGCCGTCAAGACGCTGATGCCGAGATCTGCCGAGATCGCAGTACCGACGTGCGGGTGTGTGCCTAGCCTATAGTCAGCGGGGTCGAGCAAGATGAAGGAAGGGTCTTGTGGACCTGGTGAGGATAGGTCTTTCGCATAGCCAGGGCGCGGGGTGTCACACGAGGAAGCCGAACGCCGTGCGAGCGAACCGGGAGAAAGGAACTCAAGAGTCTCCCGACTTTAGGTACGCGGCCGCACCCTCCAGCGTCAGGCGCAGGTGGTCGTAGGTAATTTCTCTGCCCCAACCTTCGAATCGGTCCTCCCAAGCCACCCAACCGATTTCGTGCAGGTCTTGGATGACTTGCTCGACTAGGATGGGGTTGTCGGGATCGATGTCCTCCGGCTTCAAGGCGTCTGCCTGTGCCCCCTTGACGTAGTTCTCGCCCAGATAGGCGAAGACCTTGTTGACGATCCTGTTGGGCAAAGGGGTGGAAGACGACATGGCTAGCCGAGTTCGTGTTCGCCGCTGATGCCGAGGCCACGGCAACAACGACAGGTCACGTTCGGCGATGTCGATGACACACTTGTCTGCCGCCTCAATCGAATTGTTCAACATCTCGACCAGATCCGTCGTATTCGCCGCCGCCGCCGCTTCCTTAAGGTACCGCCCCAATCGGTCCTTCGCGTTGGGCGGGAGCAGGTATCCTCCGAGAGAGTAGGCTCTCGAAATCTCCTGTTTTCTACCGGCGGAACTCCCCGGAAGGACGGGACATCATGCTCCGAGAGTTGGACTCGCTCCATGAGACCATACTCGGTGCATTCAAAGCCGTATCGCTACTGACAGGTGTCGATCTCGAGCCGCTCGTTGCCGAATACGGGGACGGTTCCACTCCCGACCCGCCACCTTCCCATTCGCACCCATTGACACAGGCAGCGCGACACTCATAGCCACACGCTGCCGTCGTCAATCCGCCGGACAGGTTCAAAGCCACCGATAAGCATCCGGTCAGACAGAGACATGACAGAGACAAGCCCTAGCTTCTCCCACAGCCACAGGGCGGGTATGGTTGGCAATCCGATCCCCGTCAAAACCACTCGCACTGACATACTGATCGTATTAGGACGATCGCAACAAAGCGGAGAGCCGCCATAGACGACCGACAGATGACCTTCGACTTCGGCGGCAGACCCGCCGCCGGTGCCATCCTCGACCGAATCCGCGCCGAGAGCCGCGACGAATCCGAGAAGGGCCGCTGGTTCGAGCAGCTGTTCATGCGGATCGCACTTCAGCGGCCCGAGTTCGAGGTCGATGAAGTCTGGCGATGGCCGGACTGGCCGGAGCGGGAGGAACTGACCGGACTCGACGGCCGCGACATCGGAGTCGACCTCGTCGCGCGACGGACCTCCGGCGAGTGGGTCGCCATCCAGTGCAAGTGCTACGACGAGGGGCGGACCCTCGGGAAAGGCGAGATCGACAAGTTCCTGGGCGGTTCGCAGCAGCCGGTGTTCCGCCTGCGCTGGATCGTGGCGACGTGCCGGTGGGGGCCCAACGCGGAACGGGCCATCGTAGACGCCCATCCCCAAATCACCCAGATCGACTTCCGGCAGCTGCTCGGCATCCAGGTCGAAGAGCAGGACGCCAAACGGCCTGTCCAGGATCCGTGGCACCTCCAGCTCGAAGCGATCGAGGACGCTGTCGCAGGCCTCTCGAACCACGAACGGGGCCGTCTCGTAATGGCGTGCGGAACGGGCAAGACCTTCACGGCGCTGCGAGTCGCCGAGCAAATCGTCGAGGACGGCGGACGGATTCTCTTCGCGGCACCTACGATCGCATTGGTATCGCAAGCGAGGCGCGAGTGGCTCCGCCAGACGACGCGCAAGCTCAACTGCATCGTGGTGTGCTCGGACCAGACTGCGGGCGGCCGCAGCGAGAACGAGGACATCCGGATCTCCGAGCTCGAGTGCCCCGTGTCCACGGACCCTGTCGAGATCGCCCGTCCGCTCGATGGCGAGGGCGCTACGCGTGTGGTGTTCTGCACCTACCACTCGCTGGGACGGGTGACGGAAGCGCAGGCAGCGCACGGCGCGCCGGCGTTCGACCTCGCCATCGCCGACGAAGCACACCGAACGACCGGCGCCAGGGTGAACGGGAGGGGTCGGTCGACGGTCGACTTCCAGGAGTTCCACGAGGCCGCACGGCTGCACGCCCGAAAACGCCTCTACATGACCGCCACGCCCCGGATCTACACGCACAGCTCTAAGGCCAAGCTCGCGGAAAGGGGCGTCGACGTGGTCGACATGGGCGATCAGGCGGTGTACGGGCCGGAACTCCACCGCCTGCCGTTCAAGAAGGCCGTGGAGCACGCGATGCTCTCCGACTACCGGGTGATCGTCCTCGGGGTCAGCCAGGCAAGCGTCACGCCGGGCCTGCGGCGGCGTCTCGAAGGGATCGAAGGCGCCGGAAGAGGCAAGCGCGCGCCGACGACCAACGACATGACGCGCGTCCTGGGGGTCTCGCTGGCGGTGAACGGCGTTACCGAGGGCAAGGCACTCGAGCAGCCGGGCAAGCTCCCGCGCACGATGGCGTTCTCCAACACGATCCTGCGCTCCAAATGGTACGCGCAGGCCCTGATGGAGCCCGAAGTCCTGCGGGCGACCACCCGCCGGATGGCGGACGACCGGGCCATGAAGGTCGCCGCCGTGCATCTCGACGCGTCGGCCAGCGCACTCCAGCGGAACCAGGAGCTTCGCACCCTGGGCCAAGCCGAGCGCGACGGCGAGTGCCGCATCGTCTGCAACGTCAAGCTGTTCACGGAGGGCGTGGACGTGCCGTCGCTCGACGCGGTGGCGTTCCTCGATCCCCGCGACAGCCAGGTCGATGTCGTGCAGGCCGTGGGCCGCGTGATGCGCAAGGCGCCCGGCAAGCGCTTCGGCTACATCATCGTCCCGGTCGTCGTCGAGCCCGGAAGCGACGTGGCCGCATCGCTGATGCGGGGCACGGAGGGCTACCAGACGGTGGGCCGGGTGCTGCGGGCTCTGCAGGCCCACGACGGTCGCCTCGCCGAGTCTCCGGCGAACTTCGTCAAGGTCTACGAGCAGTCCACTCGCGGGAGAGCGCCGCAGGAGGGTCGCGCCGGCTCGGAGGCGGGCGAAGGTCGAGGGGACTACCAGTTCCAGTTGGACTTGCAGGAGGCGGAACAGGGCATCTACGCGCATGTCGCCGCCGCATCCGGGCTCGGCAGGCCCGGCCAGATCGTCGCGGACGAGATCGCGGACGTGGTCGGGCACGCAAGCGCCGTACTTCAGGACGAGGCAATGGAAGGCCCCCTCGGCGACGCGCTCGGCCTGGTCGCCGAAGACGACGGCGGGGCGAAGGGCATCTGCACCGTGGCGGCGCTCATGCTCTGCAACGCCTGCCTGCTTCAGCGTCGCCTGCGGGACGAACCGGAGATGAGGACCATCGTGCGGCTGGACAAGGTCGCCGGCGCGGGCAATCCCCGGGAGGTCCTGGCGATCGCCTGGGAGGCCATTCTCGAGAAGGACTACGCGCCGGTGTTCCGGCCCGCCCTCGGCGTGCTCGCCGCGTTGCAGGACAGCCGGGCTGTCAACGACGTCATCCGGACGCTCGCCGAATGCGCGAACCGCGTCGCGGACTCGCTGAGCGAACTCGGCTACGACCACGCGGGACCGCTGTACCACCGCATTCTGGGCTCGGCGAGGAGCGACGGCGCGTTCTACACCAACAACCTGTCGGCCGTGATGCTGGCGCGGCTCGCGCTCGGCGAGGACTTCGTCGACTGGGCCGATGCCGAATCCGTGTCGCGGCTGAGGATCATCGATCCCGCGTGCGGAACCGGGACGCTGCTGATGGCATCGCTGCGCGCGATCATCGCCCGAATGGCCGAGTCGAAGGGTTTGGATCGGGACGAGCGGAACGCGCTTCACAGGAAACTGGTGGAGGACGTGCTGTGCGGCCTCGACATCAACCAGCACGCGATCCAGCTTGCCGCCTGCAACCTCACTCTCGGGGCGCCGACGGTGGACTACGCGCGGATGAACCTCCTGAATATGCCTCACGGTCCTCAGGCCGACGGAACGTTCAAGGCAGGGTCGTTGGAGATTCTGAACGCCGGAGCGGACCGGATCGACCTGATCGAGAGGGCACGGCCCAGACATTCGCTGGGCGACTTCGAAGCCGAGCAGGTCAACGAAAGCGAGGTGGTCCGGTTTCCGCTGCGGGACGTCGACGCGGTGATCATGAACGCGCCGTTCACGGACAACCGCAAGCGAGGCCGCAAGTTCGGTCCCGAGGCGGTCAAGGGCATGCAGGCGAACGAGATCGACATCCGGGATCGCCTGCAGAATACGGACCCGGCAGCGGGCGGCGTGATTACGACCAACAGCATCCGCACTTTTTTCACGCCCCTCGCGGACCAGCTCCTGAAGTCCGAGCGAGGCGTCCTGGCCAAGGTGCTGCCGGCCACCGCCTGCATCGGCGCTTCCGGCCTCGACGAACGGCGCTTCATCGCCGAGCGCTTCCACGTCGAACGCATCGTCACGACCCACGACCCGAAGCGGATCAACTTCTCCGAGAACACGAGCATCCACGAATGCCTGTTGATCTGTAGGCGTTGGCCCGGCGGCGAGCGACCAGCTACGGAGTTCGTGTCTCTGGCGCGAATGCCGCAGAGTGCGACGGAAGCCGTCGAAGCGGCGGAGGCCATCTCGTCCGGCAATCCCGGCGAGTGGGGCAACGTCCACCACTGGCCTGCGGATCGGGTGCGTTCCGGCGACTGGACGCCGGTTCAGTGGTACGACGGAACGCTTGCGGAGGCGGCGCGGCAGCTAGAGGCGAACGCACAGCTGGAGCCCGTGGGACTCCGTTACAACTTCGGTCCAACCGGGCGAAGTGTCCAAGACGCCTACCAAGTCGGAGACGGGGATGTTCCTGGAGCCATACCGGGATACCACTCAGTTAGCGAAGCGCTACGCCGGACGATCAGGGCCGAGCCTGACGTCTGGTACGTCCCAAGGCGTGGTCGTCGGCGGAAGATGGAGCGTCTGATCGGGGACAACGAACGATTGCGTGGCCACATGCTCGTCCCAATGCGCCTCGACACCATCGGTGGACGCCTTACGGGCGTATGGTCGGCAAAACGCTCTTTTGGGTGGTGGGTGCCGATCACCGTACCTGACGAAGACCGACAGAAAGCTCTCGCCGCATGGTGGAACTCGACCCCAGCTAGGTTGATGCTCCTCAACCGTCGGGCACAAAAATTGACCTATCCCACATGGCAGCTGACGCATCTTCGGGAAGTCCGGATTCCTAAACCCGGCAATCCGGCGTGGCGGAAGCTGAGAGTTGCTTACGACAAGGTGTGCGACATAGAACTCCTGCCCATGAAGCAAGCAGAGGGGTGTGAAGCCCGCAGGATCATCGACGATGCGGCGGCACTGGCGTGCGGCGTCGAACCGATGCTCCTGGCGGGCTGGAGACGTCGCCTAGCTGCCGAGCCGACAATCACCAACAGGCATGCCGCCAACGAGGTGTTTCGCAAGGACGCAGAACTGACGACCGAACAAGCGGCCGATTTTCTCAACGTCTCGCGTCCCTTCGTCGTCGGGCTTCTCGAAACAGGCACCGTTCCCTTCCACAAGGTCGGAACGCACCGACGCCTGCGTTTCGCCGATGTGCTCCGTTACAAGAACCGGACGGATGAGGCACGTCGCCGGGCGCTTGACGAACTTGCCGCCGACGCCCAGGAACTCGACATGGGCTATTGACCTTGACGGTCACCGTTGCGTTTCTCGACGCCTCCGTCCTTTATCCGGCACCGCTGCGCGATCTTCTGCTCGAACTGGCGGTATCGGACTGCTATCAGGCGAAGTGGTCCAATGCCGTTCACGATGAATGGATCCGTGCATTGCTGCGAGACCGTCCGGACATTGAGGTCGCCCGCCTCGAGCGCACCCGCCGGCTTATGGACGCACACGTCCGCGATGCCCTCGTCTCGGGTTTCGAGGACTTGGTGTCCGCGATTCAATTACCTGATCCCGACGACCGACACGTCGTCGCCGCAGCGAAACGCGGCGGTGCGGCCGTCATACTAACCGTCAGTCTCAAGCACTTTCCGACACCGGCGCTTGCCCCTCTCGGGCTTGTTGCAGAACATCCCGACGGTTTCTTGACCCGGCTCTGCCGAGAGTCGCCAGGTCGGTTCCTGGAAGCACTGGAGCGTGTCCGGGCCCGACTGCGAAATCCCCCCGTCTCGCACGAAGAGCACATCGCTACCTTGCGGCAGGCCGGCTTGAACACGATGTCTGCGGAAGTCCTCTCTCACACCACGCCGCGGTGAACGGGCCCGCCATCGCCTTGAACTATCCAACCAGCCCGTGAAAGGCGCGCAAGTATCCAATTTCGTCCCCGGTGGGTCTTAGTCGCAAGTCGTACGACGTGGGATCGGGAAACGCCATGCACAAGGGAAATCCCTTCGCCGCGACGGACGCGCTCAAGTCGGACATCCTGGCCGCCCAAGCAGGTGAACCGGAGGCCTTGCGCAATCTTGTCCTCCGATTCCAGGATGTGACTGTGGCCTATGCCTTCTCGTTGCTCGGCGACTATCACCTAGCCGAAGACGCCGCCCAGGAGTCCCTAGTGACGATGGTCCGCAACCTCGGGCAGCTGCGCGAACCCGCGACCTTCGTCGGTTGGCTGCGTACCATCGTGTTCAAGCACTGCGACCGCATCCGGCGGCGACGGCACGCCGAGCTTGTGTTTCCGGGGGACGACAGTCTGATCGACGACCGCGAAACACCGGACGAGGCCAGGGCCGTCGACGAGATCGGCGCCTGTGTGCAGCGGGCCGTGGCAGCGTTGCCAGCGGCCCAGCGCGAGGCGGTCATGTTGTACTACATGAGCGACATGTCGGGACCCGACGTCGCGGCGTTTCTCGGACTCCCGCTTACCACGATCAAGAAACGCCTGCACGACGCCAGATCAGCACTGAAGAGGAGAATGGCAAAGATGACCGAGGACTTCCTGCACGAGAAACGTCCATCCCGGGACGACGTCTTCAGCGAACGCGTGCTGCGCCTGGCGGCGCCCGACCGCACCGCAGACGCGCCGGCGATCTACAGCCTGTTCGAAGCCGAGGACCATCCGAGCCGGAGAGAGTGGCGGGCGGGGCGGCTGTCGGACAGTCACGCCGACTGGCGGGTGTCGCGCGCGGCGTTCATCCGCGAAAACGGAGCGGAAAGGCTGGTGGGCGCCGTCAACGCCTACGACCTTACGCTGCGGATCGGATCGGCCCAGGTCCGGGCGTGCGGATTCAACGGCGACGTGCTGGACCCCGACTTCGGTAACCGCGAGGACGTACTGGCGCCCGCGTACGTGGACGCGGTCTGCGCGATGCACGAGTCAGGCTACGACATGGCGGTGACATTCGACGACGAAGCTTTCTGGCTAGACAGCGGCTTCACGCTAGGCTGGCGCGCACTGGTGTGGCGCGTGGCCACCAGCGATCTGCCGAGCGGGCCGACTCCCGATCTCGAACGAATCGAGGCCGTTCACCGGGACGACCTTGCCGCCGCGTTCAACGACAGCCACGCAACGCTCACCGGTACCGTCCGTCGTCCGACCTATCGTCGAAACAAGCACCCGGGCTTGTTCATCGCCCACGCTTGGAACGGGCAGGGAGACAAAGGTGGATCCGCCGACGGCTATGTGAGCGTGAGCCCCGATCTTCGATTCACGTTGCCTATCGTCGACGTGTCTCGACTCGATGCAGGCGATGCAGATGTGCTGCTCGATGCGCCCGACTGGCCAGACGATGTCCGGCTCGCCGATCCGGTGCTAGATGTCCTCGACGACGGTCGCCGCTGGCGTCTGCGGTCGAACTCGACACGCGTTCTCGCGACGCGTCTGGGCAATGAGCTGGAATGCATCGTCGCAAACGACGCTCCCCTCTGGGTGGATGAAGTCGCCGGTGAAGCGGACACCTGTCTCGCCGTGATCCGCGCCATCGCCGAAGCCTGGGAGTGCGACGAGGTGCTGTTCGACCGGCTGCACTACAAGAGCGCCGTTGGCACGAAGCTGCGTCAGATGGGTTCCTGCCGCCTGGCGACCGGGACGCGGCTCGGAAAGGCGCGTTGGTACGTGGTACGGATCGTCAATTTGACGTCGGTGCTCGGCAAGCTTGGCCCAATGTTGCACGCACGGTTGATGGCTTCGGCCCTAGCGGAGTGGCGCGGCCCACTGACCGTCGTCCTTCTGGACCAGGCGGCAACCGAACGCGTGACCATCGACTTCGGGGACGAGGGAGTGACGATTGACGACGCACCCACGGTGCAATCGGACCATGCGATCATTGGCGATCAAGCCATCGCCCAGCTATTGCTCGGCTGCGAAACCGCCGACGAGATCGTCGACGTGAACGGCATCGACGTTCGCGGGGATGCAAGGCGTCTGCTATCCACCCTGTTTCCGGTGCAGTACCCGCAGATGGGCAACCAAGCGTTGTAGCCCTCCGCCGTAGGGGACGGGCTTGTCCCGTCCCGTTCCACGTTATCCCGGCGACGGCGGATCCTAGCGGGCACCATAGCGTAACCCCTACGCCCTTTGCCCAAGCTTGCTCAACTTGTAGGGATGAGAACCTCAAGGACGCTAGTGTGCCGTCTCGGATTTGGCGTGACATATGGTCACAATGCACCGCCTACG
>JAPOYW010000168.1 GCA_026706425.1 Gammaproteobacteria bacterium | reverse complement strand
GGTCCGGCAGCAGCTCATCGAGAGATACGGCACGGATATCTACACGGGCTTCGTGGTCCACACCACGCTCGACTCGAAACGCCAGGCTGCGGCGCAACGGGCGGTGCGGGGCGGCGTGCTCGACTACGACATCCGGCATGGATTCCGAGGGCCGGAGGGCCAGCTTGCTCTCGATGCCCTGACGGTGGGCGAAGGGGGCAGGCTCGACGAGTCGGCGGTCGCGGAAGCACTCGGCGCCTTGGAGATTTCGGGCGGCCTCGAGGCCGCCGTCGTTGTCCGGATCGACGAGCGCCGCATCGAGGTGATGCGCGCCACGGGCGAGATCGTCGGCATCGACTGGGACGGCCTGCGCTGGGCGCCCTACCTCGATACAGACCGGCGCGGGCCAACCCCGCAGCGGGCTGCGGAGATCGTTTCAAGGGGTGACGTGATTCGCGTCCTCCAGGACGAGGAGGGCGCGTGGCGGCTGCGTCAGCTTCCGGAGGTGCAGGCAGCCCTTGTGGCGCTGGATCCGCGAACCGGTGCCGTCCAGGCGTTGGTCGGGGGTTGGGACTTCCAGGCCAAGCAGTTCAACCACGCGCTGCAGGCCGCCCGTCAACCGGGCTCCGGGTTCAAACCGTTCGTTTACTCCGCCGCGCTGGAAAACGGCGTGACCCCGGCCAGCATGTTCCTGAACGCGCCGCTGGTATTCGAAGACGACGCCCTGGAGATGGACTATCGACCGCGCAACGACAGCGGCGAGTTCAGCGGGCCGATGCGGCTCCGCGAGGCACTGGCCCGCTCCATCAACATGGTATCCATGCGCGTGATGACCAGCATCGGCGCCCGCCCGGTCCTCGACCACGTCGGCCATTTCGGCTTCGAGACGGCGAACCTGCCGGAGGATGTCCAACTCGCGATCGGCGGTGGCACCATGTTGTTCACGCCTCTGGACATGGCGCGTGCCTATGCGGTGATCGCCAACGGCGGGTTCCTGGTGGAACCGAACATCATCGGCCGCGTCGAGCGCCTGGACGGCTCGCTGGTATTCGAAGGCCGGTATCCCGAGGCGTGCGAACCTTGCCCCGAGCCGGATGACGAGGGCGTGGCGCCGGTTTCTGCACCGCAGGTCATCGACGAGGCCAACGCGTTCATCATGGATACGCTGCTTCGGGATGTGATCGCCCACCCGCGAGGCACGGGCCGGCGTGCACGGGGACTCGAGCGCTCGGATCTCGCCGGCAAGACCGGCACCACGGACCAGTCCACGGACACCTGGTTCAACGGCTACCATCCCACCCTCGCGACCACGGTCTGGGTGGGTTTTTCGGATCACCGCCCCACTGGCGAGGGAGAGTACGGCTCCCGCACGCCGCTCACGATCTGGATGGACTTCATGCGCGAAGCGCTCGCCGACGAACCGGTGGTGGAGCGCCCCATCCCCGATGGCGTGGTCCGCGTCAAGGTGAACAGGGCAACCGGACGCGTCGCCCGCCCCGACGACCCGGATGCGTTGTTCGAGTACTTCCTGGCGGACAGCCTTCCGAAGAGGGCACCGGGGGATACCGCAGGGGAGAAGCGGACGCGGGTTCGCCCGGAGGACATTTTCTAGAGCCGCACCGTCGGTTGACTGCGGCTCGCGTGTACCATTAGGCCCGTTCTGGCTTCAAGCGCGTCCGTGAGAGACAGGGGTCAACCCGATGTTGTTCGCCGATTGGGATAGGAAGGAGCTTTGGAATCTCGCCACCGTCGCCTGGGCTGCGGCCATGGTCGGCGGGGCGCTGATCCTGGAACTCGCCTTCGGCCAGGAGCCCTGTCCGCTGTGCGTGAACCAGCGTTGGTGGGCGATGCTCGCGGGTATCCTCGCCGTCGCCGGATTTGCGCACAACCCGCGTCTCGGGATCTATCCGCTCGTGGTGTCTCTCGCTTCGGCGGCAGGTGCCGCCTTCTCGATCCGCCACCTCTACATCATGACGCTGCCTCCCGGAAGCGTTGAGGGCTGCGGCGTGCCCTTGGAGTACGTGCTCGACGTGTTCCCGATCCTGGACATCCTGCGGGTCATGGCCGGCACCGGCGAGTGCGCGGACCAACCGGTCGCGATCCCCGCCCTCGCGTTGGCCGGCTTCGTTGGGATGATCGCCTTGACGATCACCTACTGGCGGGCGCGCTAGTGTGCCGCCGCTAATGACAAGGCATCGAGTTCCACATGACACGTTGAACGGACCGCGCCTATGTTCCTAATTCTCAGGGCGGCACTCCTCCATTTGTGTTGTGCCGGTGGTCTTCGAGGCGATGTCAGCATTGTCACGTTGGTTCAGAATCGAAACGCTAGTCGGCGTCCTTCTCGACCTCGACGTCGACCTCAACTTCGGGGCCATCGACGATGATCGTCGCCTTGCCCTTCGGCATGGCAAAGATCTGGTGATGGGACCAGCTTGAGCCCTTGGCCACGGTAGCGTCGACCTTTCGGTTTTTGCGTCGGACTTCTAGCTCGGCGTCGTCGCCGGACGCGGTCGCTAGGAGCCGGTAGGCCTCATCGGCGGAACCCACATCGGCACCGTCGATGCGTCGCAGGATGTCGCCGGGCTTGAGTTCGCTTTTGCCGGGGGCGTTCAGGACTAGGACCCCGCCGTCGACGCCGAAGTAGTCGCCGAGGTCTTCCCCGATGTCAACGAGGTGTAGCTGCCCAGTTACTCCTACGTAGCCCGTGAGGCCAGGCCATGGGCGTGCGGGCGCTACCGGTGCTGCCGGAGTGAGCGTAAACGGGACGTGACCCTCGAACGCCTGGCCGAGCCTGCGCAACAGCCCGGGCGCTTGGCCTTCGATGTGGATGACGCTGGGCGTCGTTGCCACCTCGTAGGTCTCGGTATTGCCGTCACGTAACACCGTCACCTCCACCTCCGCGCCCGCCGAGACGTCATCGAGGACGCCGTGCAGGACATGGAGTGGCTGATCGCGACCGGTTAGGGATTCTCCGTCGATCGCAACGATGATGTCGTCGGCTTCGATACCCGCTGTCTCGGCACCGCCGGCGGGCGTGACCCCGGCAACGACGATGCCGTCCTCGGACTGTTCGCCGATTAGGACGCCGAGAAAGGCCCGGTTCATCTTTCCCGAGAAGGTTAGGCGCTGCCGCGAAGCTTCCGCCAATCGCCGTGCTGCGTCCTGCAGTTCGATCCGAGCCGCTTCCATCTGCGCCCGGGCGGCATGCATTTCGGCTTGAGCTGTCTCTACGTCCTCGACCTTCGTGGCCTCAATGACGCCGTTGTCGCTCTCGTCAGCGGCGTGCACGAAGGCAGTCGCCGAAAATGTCGTGGCAAGTGCCATTGCAAGGTGAGTTGCTTTCATGGGGGTTCTCCTATGGATGGCAGATGTCAAAAGGACACCTGCCGTACGAATTCATGCTGTCGGTAGCGTTCGATGTCGGTGAGGTCGGCCATGAGGTCGACGCGATCACGCAGCAGCGCCTCGCGGGATTTCGGCTCGAACTCGCCGGCGAACATCTGCTCGTTGAGCGCCACATCGATTCCGCCGATCTCTGCCCGGAGCAAGCGTTCGGGAGCGGACGGCGAGTAGAAGGCCAAGACCGCGCGGCGGCGTTCCTCAGCTTGGCGCGACTGCTGCATCAACGCCGCGATGAGGGCAGGATGATCGAGAGGTTCGTCAACCCGGTGCGTCGATCCACTATCGGTAGCGGGTTCGATGTCGCCAGTAGCGAGGTGGACCCACACGACAACGGCTGCGACAGCGATCAGCGCGACGCTGGCTGCGGCCGCCATGGGCGTTTGGCGACTCCAGCGCCGTAGCGACGGCGTTTGGGCAACACCTTCCTCGTCCAAACGTCCTCGGATGCGCTCCCAAAGCTCGTCCGGCGCTCCTAGCACCGGCAGGCCACGCAGTTCGTTCTCGAGGACTTCGACCTTGCGCGCGTCGAGGGCGCTGGGGTCCCTAGAGTGCACAGGCGGTGGCCGACGTCGTGGGTTGTCCATCGCTGACTCCTGTGTGCTGGGCGAGTGCCTTCAAGGCCCGCGCCAACTGGGATTTCGAAAAACTGGCCGTGCGTCCGAAGGAGCGCCCGATCTCATCGTGGGTGTAGCCCTCGACGCAGTGCAGCCAGACCACCAGGCGGGCGTTCGACGGCAGGGCGCCAAGGGCCTGTTCGATGTCCATCGTTCGATCGGTGCCGTCGTCGACGCTCTCGTTCGCCCCGTTGGCGGCCCGGTCGTCCTCGGGCAGCGCTTCGCGGCGTTTGTGCCAGGGCGAGCGGAGTCGCATCAGGCAGTGGTTGACGGCGGTTGTCCGCAGCCAGGCGCCAAGCGACTCGGGTCGTTCTAGCTTGTGGGCGGCCCGGATCACGTCGACGAAGGTGTCCTGCGTCACTTCCTCGGCCAGATTGGCATCGTTCAGGATGCGCCGGGCAAGCGTGTAGACGGCGTTGGCGTAGGCTCGGTAGACCACCTCTTGGGCCTTGCGGTTGCCCTTCATGAGCTGCCGCACCACGCCGGGGTCGATCTCAACACTGCGGAACCGGGACATGCCCCTTAGATGCCCCAGTCACGAAAAAGGTCGCACGCACGCGACCGCTGGCGCGGTCGCCCCGGATTCGCTGGCGCGAATCCGATGGTGCAGTGGCTAGCCCGCCAGGCCCCCGGTGTCGCCTAGGGTTAACCCGCCGCGGCGGGGCGTTCGTAGATTGACTCCTCTTTCTTCGACTCCTCGGAGACTTTTCGTCCCAGGGACTGGAACACGGGAATCTCCTCGTCGGCCAAGGGTTCCATGGCGATCTTGCGTGCCATGGCGGCTTCCAGGTACGGCGCTAGCTCCTCCATCTTGCGGCGTTCGCGCTCCTCCTCGCGCTCCTTGAACTCGGGCATCACCTCGGCGGCGAAGATCTCCAGCGCCTCGCAGATGTGCTCGTGCTGGTTGCGGCCGGCCTGCTGGATGAAGGTGACCTGGTCGACGTCGCAGGCCTCGAACTTCAGAAGGTGTTCGCGCAGGTCGTCCGGCGTGCCGATACCCCCCCGGCTGCCCGACAGCGCCTGGGTGATGTCCCGGGATTCCTGCTGCGCCTTTTTCATCGCCTCGAACTGCTGCCAGAGGTTCGTGCGGCCCGGCTTGTGCTCGCCGAAAGCGTACAGGCTGCCCAGCGCGAATCCGAAGAACTCGAAACCCGCGAGGCCGCGCAGGATGGCTTCTTCGCGGTCCTGGTGGCACGAGAAGCTCGACACCATGCAGATGTTCGGGTTGATGGCGTGGCCGATGGGCACGCAGGCGTCGCTCTTGATGATGCCGTAGTACTCCTCCACCCACTCGGTGGCCTCCGCCGGGTCGACGAACGCGAAGGTCAGTGCGCCGATGCCCAGCCGGGCCGCCATGCGGATGGTCTCACGCTGCGAGCAGGCGACCCAAAGGGGCGGATGAGGACGCTGCACCGGCTTCGGCACGATATTGCGGCAGGGCATCTCGAAGTACTGGCCCTTGTAGCCGGGATAGGGATCCATGGCCAGCATGTTGCAGATCTGCTCGGTGGCCTCCATGAAGATCTTGCGCTTCTTCGCCACCG
Source organism: Gammaproteobacteria bacterium (assembly GCA_026706425.1). Lineage (GTDB taxonomy): Bacteria > Pseudomonadota > Gammaproteobacteria > Pseudomonadales > Azotimanducaceae > VXYL01. The sequence continues at coordinate 6,698 of JAPOYW010000168.1, read as the reverse complement.
GAACGCCGAAGCCGCCGAGTTCCAGTTCCGCCGACGACTCGCCGGTGCCGAACTCGACGCGGCCGTTGGACACGAGGTCCAGCGTCGCGATGACCTCGGCGGTGCGCGCCGGGTGGTTGTAGCCGGGTATGACCTGGCGGATGCCGTGGCCTAGGCGGATGTTCTTGGTGCGCTGGGAGCATGCTGCGAGAAACACCTCCGGCGCGGAGGAGTGGGAATACTCCTCTAGGAAGTGGTGCTCGACCTCCCAGGCGAAATCTATTCCCACGCGGTCGGCCACTTCGACCTGCTCCAAGGCGTCGTTGAAGAGCTTCTGCTCCTCGCCGTGGTCCCACGGCCGGGGCAGTTGGTGCTCGTAGAAGATCCCGAACTTCATTGTTGTAAACGTCCCTCCGAAGCGAACCGGGTAGTCTGTCGGATTCTTCGCGCGGGTGGCAAGCCTGACTCGGCCTCTGTCCGACCTGGCCTCACCAATGCTCGAGTTCCACTGGCGTCCTCCCGCGTGAATCCCGCGCCTGGGAATCGGCGCCGGCGTCGTGGAGAACGTCGATCACCTCGCCGGACCGATAGAACCGGTCGTATGCTCGATGCAGGGGCGTTCTGCCCCTCTCGTCCCTGGCTTCAAGGTCTGCGCCGGCATCGATGAGCGCTTTCACGACCGCCGGTGTGCCGCTGCTGCTGGCGGCGACATGCAGCGGCGTGCCGTCCGAAGTGTCCCGACCGTTGAGGTCCACACCGAGACCTGCGAGTGCGACGACGACCGCCGGGCTTCGGCCATGCCCGGCCGCCACGTGCAGGGCGTTGTAGTCGTGCACGGTCAATGCGTGGACGTCGGCGCCGGCCCTCGCCAGGGCGGCGACGACCGGGGGGTTGTTGTTGAATCGAGCCGCGACGTGTATGGGTCGCAGGCCGCGCGTGTCACGGGCTTTCAGCATGTCGAGCAGTTCGTTCATCGCACCGAGACTCTCTTCCAGCGAGCCGGCCTCGGGGAGATCCTCGATGTCCCGCTGGTCTAGAGACGGATCCGTCAGCGTGGCGAGTTCGGCGAGCAGGGCGAACACGGCAGGGTTTTCGCCGCCCAGCAAAGCACCCGCGACCAATGGATTGGCGTCGCTTGGCGGTGCCTCCGCGACCGGGTCGTCGCGCGCGGTTTCGAGGTTGTGGAAGAACCAGGGAGTTCCCCACAGCTCGAATCCGTAGAAGCTGTATGAGCGTCGGCCGGCCGGCACGATCAAGTCCTCCATCGAGGCGGGAAGAGAGGCCACGTTCGGATCGGCGCCAGCTGCGACGAGCGCTTCGATGACCTCTGGGCTTTCGCTAGCCATCGCAGCGCCATGCAGGGGCGTGTGGTCGCGTCGGTCCCTCGTGCGCACGTCGGCGCCGGCTGCGACTAGCGCCGTGACCACCAGGGGACGCTCGTTGCGCATCGCGGCGATGTGCAGGGGAGTGCGTCCAAGCGTTCCCCGGGCCGTCAAGTCCACGCCGGCCCGCAGGCATTCGGCGACGTCCTTGACCGTCGCCGTCGTGAAGAAACCGTTGCTATCCCAATCCGAGCACTCGTTCGCCCACGCGACAGGAAAGATCGCGCCCAGGGACATCGCCAGGGCCGCGACTCGATGCGCGGTCATATTCGTCGGCCGAACCGTTTGTTGGGAGGCATCGGCGTCGACCGTTCCTCGTCGTAGGCAGGTCGAGCATACTCCAGTCCGTCGACCACGAGGGCGCGCCGTCGCCCGCGCCGAACGCACGGGGTTGCCTAGGCAACGGGACGGGGCAAGCCCAGGGGCAAGCCCGTCCCTACGCGAGCGAGCGCATGACGCCGTGCACCTTGCCCACCCAATCGAGCAGTTTCTCCGGCGCATGGCGACGCCGCCACGCCCCCGCGGCGAGCTTGTTGGCCTCGAGGTACGTGGGGTAGACGTGAATCGTCCCGAGGATCTTCTTGAGACCGAACCCGGCACGCATCGCGGTTACGAATTCGCCGATCATCTCGCCCGCGTTGGGCGCAACGATCGTGGCCCCAAGAATCCGGTCGTCCTTCGAAACGACCTTCACGAAACCTTCCGTTCGTCCCTCGGTGATGGCGCGGTCGACGTCGTCGAGTGGATGCGTGGGTCTTCGATGGGACACACCCGGTGTTCAGGCAGTCTCCGCCCATCGCCCCGCGTTCCACCAAAACCACCCGCGCTTTCACGGTCGCCGCGATCAACGAGGCGATCAAGCCGGCCGATCCGGCACCGATCACTACGAGGTTGTTGTCGTATCCCATGACATGCCTCCTGACATCTTCGACCAGCTCGTTGGCAACTTTCTCCGTCGCCAGCCCGGCGTTCAGTGCGGCAGCGGCGCAAGTGTAGACTTGGGACCATGAGCTATCCGCTTACCCGCATGCGGCGCAACCGTACCGACGACGCCGTCCGGCGCCTGGTCCGCGAGACCACGTTGACGGTCGACGACCTCATCTACCCGATGTTCGTCATCGAAGGGCGGTCGCGCCGTGAACCGGTCGAATCGATGCCCGGCATCGACCGCCTGAGCGTGGACGAACTCGTCGAGGATGCGAAGCGCTGCGTCGATCTCGGGATACCGGCGGTGGCCGTGTTCCCGAACGTGGACGACGATCTGCGTACGCCCGCGGGCGAAGAGGCGGTGAATCCGGCTGGCCTCGTCCCGCGCGCCGTGACCGCCGTCAAGAACGCCTGTCCCGGACTCGTCGTCATCACCGATGCGGCACTCGATCCCTACACGAGCCACGGCCACGACGGCATCCTGGACGAGCGCGACTACGTGGTGAACGACCTCACCGTGGAGACGCTCGTCGAACAGGCGCTCGTCTGTGCCCGCGCCGGTGCCGACGTCATCGCGCCCTCGGACATGATGGACGGACGCGTGGGCGCCATTCGCGGCGCCCTGGAGGACGGAGGCTTCGTGAACACCAAGATCATGGCCTACTCCGCGAAGTACGCATCCGCGTACTACGGGCCGTTCCGGGATGCCGTGGGCTCGGCGGCGACGCTCGGCCGCGGCGACAAGATGACCTACCAGATGGACCCCGCCAACCGCGCCGAGGCGCTTCGCGAGATCGAACTCGATCTGGAGGAGGGTGCCGACATGGTCATGGTCAAGCCCGGCATGCCCTATCTGGACATCGTGGCCTTGGTCAAGGAGACCTTCGGCGCCCCGACCTTCGTCTACCAGGTCAGCGGCGAATACGCGATGCTCAAGGCGGCGGTCGGCAACGGCTGGCTCGACGACCGGGTCGTCCGCGAAGCCCTGGTCGGCATGAAACGGGCCGGCGCAAACGGCATCCTCACCTACTTCGCCAAGGAAATCGCGCCTGCGCTCTAGGCGTTGAACCGTTGTCGCGCCGGCCTCCCGGCGGCTGCCCAGCGGTGGGTCGATGATAGACCACGGGCTGTCCACGGGCGTGATCCCCTCTGACAGCAAGCGGCGGTGGGCAGGCGGTGGGAAACGCGGACTCCGCAAAGGACGGGTGCTTGTCCCTCCGGCCTCTCGGGAGGTAGACCCGACGGACCGGTGCAGTGGCGATTGCGCGGGTTTCCGTCGGGGCAGGCGTTGAAACCCTGTTGAAACCCGGTCGGCTGACCCCACATTGGCCGTGCGGATGTTACGATTCGCCTTTGACCCCCTTGCCGAACTGCAGCACGTTTAGGAGCAGACTCTAATGTCGGATAACATTCAACACGTCACCGACGCCGATTGGAACGACAAGGTCCTCGGCGCCGACAAGCCGGTACTCGTCGACTATTGGGCCGAGTGGTGCGGTCCCTGCAAGATGATCGCGCCGATTTTGGAGGAGATCGCCGACGAGTACTCCGACCGCGTGCAAGTCTGCAAACTCGACATCGACGCCAACCAGCAAACGCCGCCGAAGTACGGCATCCGGGGCATCCCGACCCTGATGTTGTTCCGCAACGGCGAGGTCGAGGCAACGAAGGTCGGCGCGTTGTCCAAGTCGCAACTGGCGGCGTTTCTCGACAGCAACATCTAGTCCCCGGGCGCAGCCGCGGGGGCCGCCGGTACCCTGCGGCCGGCGAAGAGCCGGCGAAGATACCCCTGTAGACGCCGCCAATCTCGCGGTGTTAGAGTCGGAATCACAGACGCACGCGGACTTGTCCCGCAACGACCCTCCTTGAGGATCCGCTGCGGAAGTCCATCAAGCTCGAGCCGCACGCGCTTCCTTGCGAGGCGGCGCTCCTGAGGGGGAACGGTACGGGCCAGCGTCGGATTACGGAACTCCAAACAACCAACATCTCGCTCAACCCCTCAACTCACGCGGGCGTCCGTGCCCGCATCCTCACCGCTATTAAGGCCACATAGAACCGAACCCACCATGAACCTCACAGATTTGAAACGAAAACCCGTCGGCGAGCTGATCGACATGGCTCGGGAGATGGGATTGGACAACGTCGCCCGCTCCCGCAAACAGGAAGTCGTCGCGGCGATCCTGCGCAAACAGGCGACCAACGGCGAAGACATCTACGGCGACGGCACGCTCGAGATCCTGCCCGACGGCTACGGCTTCCTGCGCTCCGCGGACAGTTCCTACCTCGCCGGGCCGGACGACATCTACGTCTCCCAGAACCAGATACGGCGCTTCAACCTGCGCACCGGAGATGGAATAGCCGGCAAGATCCGGCCGCCGAAAGGCGGCGGCGAGCGCTACTTCGCGCTGTTGAAGATCGACGAGATCAACACCAGCGAACCCAATGCCAAGAAGCAGAAAATCCTCTTCGAGAACCTGACCCCCGACTTTCCGGACGAACGCCTGACCCTGGAACGGGGCAACGGCACGACCCAGGACATCTCCTCGCGCATCGTCGACCTGATCGCGCCGATCGGCAAGGGCCAGCGGGCGCTCATCGTGTCGCCGCCGAAAGCCGGCAAGACGCTGATGCTTCAGAACATCGCGGACTCCATCGCCGTCACCAATCCCGACGTCGTGTTGATCGTTCTCTTGATCGACGAGCGACCGGAAGAGGTCACGGACATGCGCCGCATGGTGCGCGGCGAGGTCGTGGCCAGCACCTTCGACGAACCGCCGTCCCGGCATGTCCAGGTCGCCGAGATGGTGATCGAGAAGGCCAAGCGCCTGGTCGAGCACCAGAAGGATGTGGTCATCCTGCTCGACTCCATCACCCGATTGGCGCGGGCCTACAACACCATCGTGCCGTCCTCGGGCAAGGTGCTCACCGGCGGCGTGGATGCCAACGCCCTGGAACGGCCGAAGCGGTTCTACGGAGCTGCCCGGAACTTCATCGAAGGGGGGAGTCTGACCATAGTCGCCACGGCGCTGATCGACACCGGCTCGAAGATGGACGAGGTGATCTACGAGGAATTCAAGGGACGCGGCAACCTCGAAATCCACTTAGAGCGCAAGATTGCCGAGAAGCGCGTGTGGCCGGCAATCAACATCCGTCGTTCGGGAACACGTCGCGAGGAGCGGTTGCTCGGCGAAGACGAACTTCAGCGGGTCTGGATCCTGCGCAAGCTCCTGCACGACATGGAGGACATCGCCGCGATCGAGTTCATGGTGGACAAGCTCAAGGACACCAAGACCAACGAAGATTTCTTCAACTCGATGCGGGGGCGTTGACGACCGCCTGTCGTCGGCCCCCCCTATCGCGCCCAAGGGCGCACGGGCCCCCACACGCACGGGGCCACAAGGGGTGAACTGACTGCCACGAGAAGCTACGTGGACGGCAACGGCCTCATGCTGCGGGTCCGCGATTCCGGCTCCCGCTCCTGGGTGCAGCGCATCATGGTGCACGGCCGCCGCGTCGACATCGGGCTCGGCAACGCGGAGCTGGTGAGCCTCGCCGACGCGCGGCGCGCGGCGGCCGACAACCGGGCCGTGGCGCGCACCGGCGGCGATCCCCGGCGCGCACGCACGATCTCGTTCGCGGAGGCGGAGCCGCGGGCGATGGCCGAGAAGGCGGAGACGTGGCGCAGCGGCACGGCCTCGAAGTCGCAGCGCGACTGGCGCTCGACGATGGACGCCTACGTGCTGCCGCAACTGGGGAACATGCATGTGGGGGCGGTGGCCACCAGCGACGTCAAGCGCGTGCTCCGCCCATTGGCGCTGGCGGGCAAGCACGCCACGATGCGCATGGTGGCGGGTCGGATCGTCGCCGTGCTGGAGTGGGCGGAGGTGGAGAATCTGCGCGAGCCCGCCGGCAGCGGCCGGGCGATCGTCGAGACGGTGACGCGCTCGCTGCCTAAGGCCGCGGCGGTGCGCCACCACCGGGCGCTGCACTTCTCCGACGTGGCCGACGCGCTCGGCAAGGTGGACGCGCACCCGCGCATCGCGCGCACCGTGCGGCTCGCCATCCGCTTCGGCGTGCTGACGGCGGCGCGGCAGGCGGAGGTAAGACGGGCGACCTGGGGCGAGTTCGACTTCGCGGCGGCGGTGTGGACGGTGCCGGAGGCGCACATGAAGCGCTACCGCCCGCACCGGGTGCCGCTGTCCACGGGCGCCCTGGCGGTGCTGGAGGAGGCCCGCGGGCTGCACGGGGACGCCGAGTTCGCGTTCCGGGGCGCGCAGGGCGGCAAGCTCGGCAGGACGTCGGTCGCGGACGCGCTGAGGAAGGCGGAGGTCAACGCCACCGGCCACGGCTTCCGGTCGAGCTTCAAGGACTGGGCGCGCCACGAGGGGGTGGACGAGATCCTCTCCGAGT